>JAYVMO010000098.1:0-17685 GCA_043758915.1 Acidobacteriota bacterium
TAGCTGAAGAGAACCAGCGGCACCTGCGAGGATTGCCGGATGCGGCGGACGAGATCGAGAACGCCTGCGAGTGTCGTGCCGGATTTCAGGGCGCGCTCGGAGGCGCGCTGAATCACCGGACCGTCAGCAAGCGGATCGCTGAAGGGTACGCCAAGTTCGATGACGTCCGCGCCCGCTTCGGCGAGCGCGAGAACAAATTGCAGCGTGGCCTCCAGCGAGGGATCGCCCGCAGTTATGTACGCGACGATGCCGAGTTCGCCCGAAGCGCGCAGCTCGGCAAACCGTTTGGAGATGCGAGTCGAGTTGTGAGGCGCGGCAGTCATATTTTTCGAAAAGAGATTAGAGCAAGCGCGAGTACGTGTCCATGTCCTTGTCACCGCGGCCGGAAAGGTTGACGATGACGAGATCGTCCTTGCTCATGCGCGGGGCGCGTTCGATGAGCCCGGCGAAGGCATGGGCGGATTCCAGCGCGGGGATGATGCCTTCGGTGTGCGAGAGCAAGCGCGCGGCTTCCAGCGCGGCAGCATCCGAGACTGCGGCATATTCGGCGCGGCGCTGATCGGCGAGCCAGGCGTGCTCGGGGCCGATGGCGGGGTAATCAAGTCCGGCGGAGATGGAATGCGTTGCCGCGATCTGGCCGTCGGCATCCTGCAGGACGTAAGTGTACGTCCCTTGCAACACACCGGGGCGCGCGCCGGTAAAACCCTGATGCGCCGCGAGGCGCGCCGCGTGTTCACCGAGGCCCACCCCGCGGCCGCCGGCTTCGATACCGATGAGCTTCACATCCGCGTCGCGCAGGAAGGGATGGAAGAGACCGATGGAATTCGAACCACCGCCAACGCAAGCGAAAAGATGCGTCGGCAGACGCTTTTCCGCAACCAGAATTTGCTCGCGCGCTTCGCGGCCGATGACCACATGAAAATCGCGCACCATCGTGGGATAGGGATGCGCGCCCAGCACGGAGCCGAGCAGATAGTGCGTGGTGCGGACGTTGGTCACCCAATCGCGCATGGCTTCGTTGATGGCGTCTTTCAACGTACGGCTGCCGGAATCCACGCCGACGACCTGCGCGCCCAGCATGCGCATGCGCGCGACATTCAGCGCCTGCCGCGCCATGTCTTCCGTGCCCATGTACACCACGCATTCAAGACCAAGATGCGCGGCAACCGTGGCGGAAGCCACGCCATGCTGCCCTGCGCCGGTCTCGGCGACAATGCGGGGCTTGCCCATTTTCACCGCCAGCAAACCCTGGCCAATGGCGTTATTGATTTTGTGCGCGCCGGTGTGCAGGAGATCCTCCCGCTTGAGGTAGACCCGCGGGCCGCCAAGCTTTTCCGTCAGGCGCGCGGCAAATTGCAGCGGCGTGGGGCGGCCGGCGAAATTCTTTAGCAGGTCCTTGAGTTGCGACTGGAACGCTTCGTCGGATTTCGCCAGTTCATACGCCCGCTCCAGCTCGAAGAGCGGCACCATAAGCGTTTCAGGAACGTAGCGGCCACCGTAAGGGCCGAACCGTCCTGGAGCGGTGGCGGGGTTGACGATTTGTGAGCTCATGATGCTCTGATGCTCCTGTGCCTTTCCTATTCTGCCGCCGCTAATTCGCTCAATTCGCGGTTGGCGCGCGCGACCTCGGCGAAAAAGACGCGAAGCTTGCCGTGATCTTTTTTTCCCGACCGCGATTCAACACCACTGGCAACGTCCACCGCGTAGGGCTGGACGAAGCGAATAGCCGCACTGACATTTTCGGGGGTAAGACCGCCCGCAAGAATGATACGGCGCGACTTCGCCGCTTCGCGGGCCAACTCCCAATCCGCCGTTTTCCCCGTACCACCAAATTGGCCTGTTTTGGCCCCATCGAACAAAAATGCTGAGGCGGCACTGTAACGTCGAAGGCTGCCGAGATGGAAGTCGGGGCCAACGCAAAAAGCTTTGCTGACCCAAAAACGCTTCGCACATTGCTTCACAACATTGGGGGATTCATTTCCATGTAGTTGGACCGACACAAGAGAAAGAGCCCCGCCCAGGGCGACTACCGCCTCTGCGGACCAATTCACAAACACTCCGACAGCTTCCGCCGTGTGTGGCACACGATAGATGATGTTCCAGGCGTCTGCCGGAGAGAGCGCGCGAGGGCTCTTCTCATAGAAGTTAAAACCAAGTGCATCTGCACCTAAATCGCACGCGGCCTTCGCGTCACGCCAATTTGTGATGCCGCAGATCTTGACGTGGACCATGGGCCACCTATTCTTTGTGTGGCGCGGTGCCCAGAAGCTCGGCGAGCGCGGTGCCGGGATCGGGCGAGAGCATGAGGCGCGTGCCGATAAGGAAGGCGTCATATCCGACGGCGCGAAGTTTTGCCAATTCGCCGTGCGTGCTAATGCCGGATTCGCTCACGGCGATGCACTCCTCCGGGATGCGGCCGATGAGTTCGAACGAAGTCTCGACGCGAACATCGAGCGTCTTGAGGTTGCGATTGTTGACGCCCACGATGCGGACGCCGGCGGCCAGCGCGCGATCCAGCTCTTCATGCGTGTGCACTTCGACGAGCGGCTCCATGCCAATTTCCCTGCCGAGCGCCAGGAGATCGCGGAGCAGCCCATCCTCCAGCGCCGCGACGATCAGAAGAAAACTGTCGGCGTCATTGGCGCGGGCTTCCCAGACTTGCCAGGGATCGAAAATAAAATCCTTGCGAAGCACCGGCAGCTCCACCGACTTTCGAGCATCACGAAGATTTTTCAGCGAGCCGCGAAAAAACTCACCCTCGGTCAGCACGGAAAGAGCGGCTGCACCCGCATTCGACAAAGATTGCGCGAGAGCAACCGGATCAAATGGACCACGAAGAACGCCGCGCGAAGGCGAAGCCGGTTTGAGCTCGGCAATGACGTTCAATCCATCGCGCGAAAGAGCGGCAAAGAAATCCCGCAGCGGAGGCGCAGCTTTGGCGCCGTACTTCAGCACTGCTTCGGGCAAGACCTGTTTGCGATGATCGACCTCGGCTCGGCGCGCCTCAAGGATGCGCTCCAGAACGGTGCCGGTATTGGATTGTGCGGTCACGAGGGTAAGTTTGTATGCTAGGGGCGGAAGGTTGGAGTGTCAAATGCGGTGACTGATGAAATGTGGCGGGCGACTGGCGGGAACAGCTAAGGAGAGCAGATGGGTTACCGGGAAGAATATGCGGCGCTGCTAGAGACGATCGCGCAAGAGGCCGACGCCATTGCGATGCGATATTTCCGCGCGGATGAACTGAGGGTTGATCGCAAGGGCGACGGATCGGCAGTGACGCAGGCGGACCGCGCAGTGGAGGAGATGGCGCGCGTGAAAGTAGCGGCCAGCGGAATCGCGCTCGATGTGCTGGGAGAGGAAATGGGCGGCGACGGCGCGACCGCGCCGCGCACCTCGGGCCGCGCGCGAATGATCATCGATCCAATCGATGGAACGGAAGAGTTTTCGCGCGGAATCCCCACTTTCGGCACACTCATGGGCATCGAGCGCGACGGAGAAATTGTGGCGGGATTCGTGAGCGCGCCCGCGCTCCATACGCGCTGGTGGGCCTACCGCGGCGAAGGCGCGTACCGCGACGGCAAGCGTATTCACGTCTCGAATGTGGCGCGTTTGAGCGATGCCATGATTTTCACGACCGGCATCGGGCCTCGCAAAAATAACGAACTACGAGACAAGCTCTGGCGGCTGACCGCAGCCGGGAAACATGGACGCAGCATCGGCGGATTTTGGCAGCACATGCTGGTTGCCGAAGGCGCGGTGGAGGTGGCCGTGGATTTGACTTCCAAGCCGTGGGACTTCGCCCCGCTTGCAATCATTGTGGAGGAAGCCGGCGGACGCGCCACGACCATGAGCGGCAAGCGGACGATTTATAACGGCGACCTGGTCAGCACGAACGGGAAGCTCCACGATGAAGTGCTGAAAACTCTTCAGTGAGGTGCCTGATGATTCGCGTGAAGCGTGTCTATGAAGCATCGAAAAGCGTACTGAAGGGCAAAGCGTGAAAAGCGATCGGGAACTTCTGGCCATCGTGGAAGAGGTAGTGGCGTGCCGGAAGTGTCCGCGCCTGGTGGCCTACCGCGAAAAAGTGGCGCGCGAAAAGCGGCGGATGTTCCGCGAATGGACGTACTGGGGAAAGCCCGTACCGAGTTTTGGCGATGCCAACGCAAAATTGCTGATCCTGGGCCTGGCGCCGGCGGCGCATGGCGCGAACCGCACGGGACGAATGTTCACGGGCGACCGCTCGGGGGATTTTCTGTACGCGGCGCTGCACAAAGCGGGTTTTGCGAATCAGCCCACTTCCCTGCAGCGCGACGATGGGCTGCGGCTTCAGGATGCGTACATCACCGCGACATGCCGTTGTGCTCCGCCGGCAAACAAACCGCTGCCAAATGAAATTTCGAATTGCCGCGTATATCTGGAGCGCGAGATGCGGATTTTGCGGCCCAAGGCGGTTCTCGCGCTGGGGAAAATTGCCTGGGACGGCTACCTCGAAATTCTGAAGCAACGCGGCGCCATCACTTCGCGCGCGGCGTTTTCTTTTGCGCATGGAGCAGAAGCCCAGATGCCCGGCGATGCGCCACGTCTCTTCGGCGTCTATCATCCCAGCCAGCAAAACACGCAGACCGGCCGCTTGACGCCCGCTATGTACGCAACGGTGCTGCGGCGGATCCGGCGTTTCCTCGAAGAGTAGTTCCCCGAAGAACTATTCCGAAGGACTACTCTGAAAGAAATGTCGGAATTGCCTTGCAGCACGATGCCGGAAATAGCCGACAGGCCGGAGCCTGCGCGCGGCTTGGACTAAGCCCGGCTTTTTCTGTAGTGAGATGTCCTCCCCGCGGAAAGCCACTGCCAACTTGGCAAGAGGTGGCGGGCTTGTTAGAGTCGGGGTGTCCAGCCAGACGTATGCGAGCAGTGATGCGCCAGAACGTGGGGGAGTCCGAGAGACATGGGGGAAGATAAGCGGGCAGCAGTGCGCGCGATGGACACCAGCGAGCGAAGAGACCGCGTGCTGATCGTGGAAGACGAAGATAACGCGCGCAAAGGCTACGAGCAACTTTTGCAGCGCTGGGGCTGCGAAGTGCTCGGCGTGGCCACGGCGGAAGACGCTCTGGCGAAATTCGCGAGTTACCAGCCGGACGCGCTGATCGCGGACGTCGAGTTGCCGGGAATGAACGGCTTGGACTTGCTGAAGCAGCTTGGGCAGGAATTGCTGGAAGTTCCGGCCATCATCATCACCGGCAAAGGGAGCGAGGAACGCGCGGTTGCGGCGATCGAAGCGGGCGCTTTCTGGTACATCGAAAAACCGCTGAAGGGTCCGGTGCTGCGCGCGCTGCTGGATCGCGCATTGGGTAAGGCGCGCGACGCGCGGCAGCTCGCGGTGCTGCAACGGCAACTGCGCGAAACAGGGCGGCTTGGCGACCTAGTCGGCGGCTCGAAGCCCATGCAGGAAGTGATGCGCATCGTGGAGATGGCGGCGCCAAGCACGGCGTCGGTGCTCATCACCGGCGAAACCGGCTCGGGGAAAGAGATCGTGGCGCGCACCATTCACAAGCTTTCTCCGCGCGCGAACGGGCCGTTCGTGGCGATCAATTGTTCGGCCATTCCCGAAACATTGATGGAAAGCGAGATTTTCGGCCATGAACGCGGAGCTTTCACCGGCGCGGCGGAACGCCGCATCGGCTGCTTCGAGCTGGCCGACGCGGGCACGCTCCTGCTGGACGAGATCGGCGAAATGCCCTCGCCCACGCAAGCAAAGCTACTGCGCGTGCTGGAAGACCGCAAAGTGCGCCGGCTGGGGAGCAAGAGCGAGACACCGGTGGACGTGCGCGTGCTGGCAGCGACGAACAAAGACCCCGAACAAGCCATGGGCAGCGGGCAGATGCGCCAGGATTTGTATTTCCGGCTGAACGTTTTTCACATCAACCTGCCGCCGCTGCGCGAGCACAAAGACGACATCCCGCTGCTGGTCGAGCATATTCTGCGCGACGTCAATGCCAAGCACGGGAAACACGTTCGCGGCATCGGCGCGGAAGTGCTGGACATTTTTATGAGCCACACCTGGCCGGGAAACATTCGCGAGCTGCGCAACGTTCTGGAACGCGCATCCATCATGTGCGACAAAGATTTGATTACCCGCGCATGCCTCCCCGGGGAGTTCGGCAAGGCCTCGGCGAGGGGCCCCAGCGACCTCTCAGCCATCAAGTTCCCGGTGGGCACGACGGTCGACGCCATGGAGCGCGAACTCATCTTGCAGACGCTCAGCGCGACGGGCAACAACAAGACCCGCGCGGCGGAACTCCTGGCCATCAGCCTGAAAACACTTCACAACAAACTCAAAGAATACGGCGGCGATCGCGCCGAGGCGGAATAGGAAGGCGCGATGCAGCTCCGGCTGCGGACAAAGCTGACACTGGTGATGACGGGACTGGTGTTGCTCGTGGCGGCCGTGCTGTCCGGCGTATTCGCCGCGCAGCTTCTCCAACAGGTTTTGCAGGATACCGACAGGCGCGCGAAAGAAATCGCCCACCAAGTCTTCCTGGAAGCGCAGTCCGCGCTGACAGATGCGGAGGCCCGCGGCATGCGGCGGACCTCCGCGGACCCGGAGGAAACGCATGACTTCGTGCGGCGCGCGTTTGAAATCAACGCAGGGCTGCAGGCGCATTTGGACGCCGCGGTCGAGTCTCCGTCGGTCTACGAGGTTTCGATCGTGGACCACGACGGAATGGTTCTAATCTCGAGCGACAAGTCGCTGCCGGGAAAGTTCCGGGCGCGGCGGACACCGCTCTCGCAACTCGTAGGCAGCAGTTTTCTGCGCCAGGTAAATGTACTGAAGGGAACACCGCGCGTCTACGAGCACGATTACCCGTTCACCATGGAAGGCCAACCGTTCGGAGAAGTGCGCGTGGTGATGTCCTCGGGGCTGCTGCTGGCGGATATCATGCCCAGCCTCCAGACCTCGGGCTCGCTGGTGATTCTGGCGCTGGTCGTTTCGACCATGCTGGCGGCGGTGGTGAGCGGTGCGACGCTGGCCCCTTTGCGCGGCATCGCGGCGCAATTGGACCGCATCTCCGCCGGTCAATACGATGCACCGGCGCCGGAAGTAAAAGGATTCGCGGGGAGCGGCGACGAACTTGGACTGGTGAGCCGCAAGATCACGCAGGTCGGCCAGCAACTCCGCGGCGTACACGAAATCTTCAGCACCTTGCGCGAAAACATGAACTCCGTGATGGCCGGCCTCGAAGATGGGCTGCTGCTTTTCACGCGCGACGCGCGCGCGGTGATGGTCAGCCCGGCCGCGGAGAAATTTCTCGGCGCGCCCGCGGGACAATTTCTCGGACGCCGTGTGACGGACATTTTTCCCGCGGGGCATCCCCTCCGCGAAGCGCTCCATCTCGACGGCGAAGAGCTGCGCGAAGTTGCCGCGGAAACGGAGCTGCAGACCACCGAGGGGCCAAAACGAGTGAGCGTGAGCGTGCAGGCGATTCAAGAAGATGGCGAACGCATGGGAGCGCTGGTGACGTTACGGGATCTCGACTCGCTCGAAAGCATCAACACGCAGTTGCAAGTCAGCGAAAGGCTCGCGGCACTCGGACGAATCACCGCGGGCGTGGCTCACGAGGTAAAAAACCCGCTGAACTCCATGCGCTTGTGGCTCGAGAACCTGAAAGAATGCCTGCCGAAGGATTCCGAGGCTGGCGCGCACCAAGCGGTAAACGTTCTGGACAAAGAGATCGACCGGCTGGACGCGGTGGTCAAGCGCTTCCTGGATTTCACTCGTCCGATGGACGTGCGGCTGGAGCCCACGCAGCTCGCGGAATTGCTCCACGAAGTCCTGGAAATTGCAGCGCCGCAATTCCGGAAGTCCAATGTGCAACTGGCGCAGTTGTTACCCATCGACGTGCCGCAAGTGTACGTGGACCGCGCGCTGCTCAAGCAAGCGGTGCTGAACCTGGTGCTCAATGCCGTGGAAGCCATGCCCGACGGCGGACAACTGCGGCTGGTGCTGAGCCGCCGCGGAGAAATGGCGGAAATCACCGTGGGCGATACGGGAAAAGGAATTGCGCCGGAACATAGACAAAAAATCTTCCAGTTGTTTTTCACCACGCGGCCGGGCGGCAGCGGGATCGGACTGGCGAGCACCTTCCGCATTGTGCAGCTTCTCAACGGTTCGATAGACTTTAGTTCGGAGGTCGGGCGCGGCACGACGTTTCGCATCGAATTGCCGCTCGCAGCGTAACCATGAAGGAAAATCCAGCCCCCTCTCCAGTTTTCGCGGCGCGCCATCGCGTCCGGACGTCTATTCTCTTGGTAAGTTGCGTTGCGTTAGTAACCGGCGGCTGCAGCGCGCGTAAAAGACCGGCAGTTCCCTGGGCCACGGCGGTCCTCGTGCGGCCGATTGTGCCCTCGCGGCCGGCGCTGACCGCAACAGATGGCGCTGAACCCGCTCCGGACTTGCGGCTGGAGTTTCCTCCGCAACCGATCCGGCTTGTTGCGGTGCGCAACGGACCGCCCCGGCCGCGTGTGGCTGCGCCCGCTGCTCCAGAAGCCGAAGTTGCCGGCAAACCCGAACAGCCCCTCATCGTGCCGCAATTGCCGCCTGCGGAAGCGCAAGCCTTGCAGGAGCAGACGAATCAAAGTGTGAGCGCCGCGGAGCGAAATCTTGCTGCCGCAAATGGAAAAAATTTGAACGCCATGCAAACCGATCTGGCCTCGAAAGTCCGAAGCTTTCTGGCCGACGCGGGGGAGGCCGCGCGTGCGGGCGACCTCAGGCGCGCCAGCAACCTGGCGAAGAAGGCGCAGGTGCTGTCAGAAGAGCTTGCCGCTTCGTTGTAGCTAAGTCCACCCACGTTGCGGAGGGGCATGTGGCCCCCTCCCCCCTCCTCGCCTGAATCCTCTCCGTGTGTTTTTCCTCGAATGATTTCGGGCCAGACATGAAGCCACTATGCGGATGAGCTAGAATGGCGGCATGAAAAGCTTCGATGCCGTCGTTGCGGGCGGCGGACTTATCGGGGGAGCGATTGCGCTGGAGCTGGCGCGCGCGGGTTTGCGCGTGGGGTTGTTTGACCGGCAAACGCCGGGACGAGAGGCTTCCTGGGCGGGTGCGGGGATTTTGTCGCCCGCGCCGGAAAATTCGGGAATGATTCCGCTGGTGCCGCTGGGAAAGGCGAGCCGGGCGCTGTATGCGGAGTTTGTCGCGACCGTGGAGGAGATCTCCGGGCAGAGCGCGGGATTCCGGCCAACAGGAACGCTGGAGGCGCTATTTTCGCGCGATGCGCGCGCGGAGTTGAGCACCATCATTGCGCTGCATCACGGGCTGGGATTGAAGGCCGAACCGTTGCGGGCGGAGGACGCGCGCGAACTCGAACCGGCGCTGAGCGAAGAGGTGGAAGCAGCGGTGTTGCGGCCGGAGGAAGCGTCGGTGGACAACCGCGCGCTGACCCAGGCGGTGCTCGAAGCGGCAAAAAACAGTGGCGTGGAGATTTTCGCGGGAAGCGGCGCCGAAGCCATCTGGCGCGAAGGCCGGCGCTGTAAAGGTTTGATTCTGCAGAACGAAAAGATCGCGGCGAAATGGACCATCATTGCCGCAGGCTGTTTTTCCGCGGGCATCGAAGGCGTGGCCTCCTACGCTCCCGTGCGCCCCGCTAAAGGCCAGATGCTGGCGCTGCGCGCCACGGAGTTGCAGATCGAGCGCGTGCTGTGGTCGGAAAAGATTTATCTGGTGCCGCGAAATGATGGAATGATTTTGGCAGGCGCGACAGTGGAATACGTGAGTTTCGAAAAGAGAATAACCGCTGGGGCCATCGAGAAAATTCTTTCGGCAGCCATCGAACTCGCGCCACGGCTGGCGAACGCCCACATCGAGGAGACCTGGGCGGGGCTGCGGCCCGATTCGCCGGATCATCTGCCGATTCTGGGGCCGACGGATGTGGAGGGCTTGTTGATGGCCACGGGCCATTTTCGCAGCGGCATTTTGCTGACGCCTATCACCGCGCGTCTCGTGCGCGAGTGGATCACCCTCCAGAGCGTCAGTGTGGATTGGGAGCGCTTCAGCCCCATGCGCTTTGCCGAAGCAAGACGTGAAACCACCGCGTAAGATTCCAGCTAGAAACGCATCAGCCCCGGGAGCACCGAGCGCAGCAGCGACCGGTTGGCCGGCACACGACAGTGCATGCCCTTGCTATGTTTGGCAGTGGGACGCTACCTGGCCGGGCACACCGAGGCCTCCGCAAAAACCGGTGCTACTGCTCGCGGCGATAGGGCGGTTGAGTGATGGGCATGGCATGGCCCAGGTCGGTAAACTGAATCTGGCTGCCGTCGAGGGTGAGTTCGTGTTCGAGGACGACGTCCAGCGTCGAACCGCGCGGCAACTCGGCATCCGGGCCGCGCGTGAGGAGAACCGCACCCAGTCCCAAGGCGGCACCGATGCCGGCGCCAATGCCCGCGCCTTTGGCACCCGCGGCGATGGCGCCAATACCCGCGCCAGCAGCGGTTGGTCCCACGATGGTACCGACGTCATGACCTTTCCCGCCGGGACCGGTGACTTTGCCTTCGGAATCCATGGTCTCTTTTCCGCCGGTATCGGCGCTGCGCGGAGCCGCGTTCAGGTTCACCGTGTAGCCGTTGGGAAAAATGAGCGTATCCAGGCGCAAGCGGAACTCACCGCGGCCCTTTATGCGGCCGGGGCGCTTGGATTCGAGCAATTCGCCGCGAAGATAAGAGCCCACGGGTACGATGATGCGATTGTTCTGCGTGATAGGAAACGTGGTGTGGAAATAGATGGAGTCGCCGGCCTTGGCGCTGCGTGTGGAGATGCCGTTCTCCAGTGCAACCGCGACGCGCGTGCCTGCCGGGATGACGACCTGATCGACGGGAACGGAACGCTGCGCCGCCGGAGGCGGCGTAGACGACACCGGTGGCGGAGCGGCGGTTTGCGGGCCGTCCGGCTCCTGAGCGGCAAGGAATGGCGCGAGTGCAAGCACAACGGCGATCGACAACAAAATGGCGCGGATTCCGCGGCGCGACGGTTCTCTCATCCCATCCATCCCTCCGTCTCCCCTGATGCGATGCCTTGGGGAACGTTGCGGATGCCCGAGTATAGCGCGGGATCTCCTGCGCAGGAGGGAATTCCAGGTTTTCCGGTTATCGGCGACAGTAGCAGCGGGCCTAATCGGTAATGACACCCATCCACAGCAATGGAATCAATATGGGAAGGAGTGCGATGACGATAGGGATCCCTTGGGAACTCGTTGAAAAAGAGAAAGGCAGGAATGCTGCCAAAGATTGTCTGGAGGCCTGGGGACGGAGGCGCTTTGCAATCGATTGCAAGCAGAAGGACTTACTGCGCTAAGGCGAAGGAAGCTGCGTGATGGCGGCGCACAATCGGCAAATTCAGTGCGAACATGCCGCCCGCGAAGGGCGTCAGTTGGAGTGCTTGAATGACGGTTTGACCGGCGGAAGCGCTGCGGCTAGGCTGGGTCTGCAAAAAGGAGGAGAGCTATGGCGAAGCTGGCGCTGGTCTACGGATTGCGATTGCTGCCGGAAGAGGATCTCGGTGAAGTTCGTGACGCCACGGTGGTCTTGAAGAACGGCAAGACCGCTCGCGTGACCATGCACCTCATCGAAGGCAGCAAGGAAGAGATCGAAGCCACCGTGCGGCAGTCCATCGACGCTTTCTTTGACATGTACCCTGAGATTTAGAAAGAGGTGTCCGGCTTCAGCGGTTGCCGAAGTTTTCGGGATCGACGTTGGGATCGCCTAGATTGTCGTTGATCAGCACGGTGGACTGGCCGGTCAGCTCAAAACGCTTGCGGCATTTGTAGCAGGCCACCAGGTCTTCCAGACGCACCATATACGAACTGGCCTTGGCAAATTTGTGGCGGTCTTCTTCGCCGGCGCCGCGCGGCAGCTCTTTCTTTTTGCGGCACACCTTCCAGCGCACGGGAGCTTCGAATTCGCCGTGGCAGCTCGGGCAGAGGAGCTTGGCCTTCCTGATTTCTTCCTTCTCGGTGTAAAAAGCGCGTTCGTCCATGGTTAAGGAGCGGGTGTGCTCACCGCTTCCTCCATTGTAACAAATTCGAGGCCCAGGTCGCGCCAGCGTGGCAGCCAGTATTCGAGAGCAGCGAGGGTGCGGCTGCGGTCGCCGTTGAGCTGAAGGTGATTGCCATCGTGGAGGCAGAGGATGTCGCCGGCACCCGTCTTACTGGCCGCCGCGCTGCCCGCGGAATGCCGGCGCGCGTGTTCCGCAATCGGGTTCATGCGCGGGATCAGCCATTCGGATGATTTTGCCCGCCAGTCTCCGGGGATCAGCGTCCACATCACCACATGCATGCCCAACTCGTGCGCTTCGCCTCCCACCCACGGATTTCGCAAGCCGAAGGGCGGGCGGAACCATTTCGGTGGCGCGCCGAGCACGTTGGTGATCGCGTGGTGGCAGAGACGCAATTCGGCTTGGATTTTTGCGGCGCCCAGAAACAAAAGCTTCGGGTGCGTCTCGGTGTGATTCCCGATCGCGTGGCCGCGCGCGGCGATTTCCCGGACCAGCTCGGGGCACTCCCGCACAAAGCGCCCGATGAGAAAGAAAGTGGCGCGCGCGTTGTGCTGCTCGAGCAAGTCGAGCAGCTTCGGCGTCATCGCGGGATTCGGCCCGTCATCAAACGTGATGGCCAGCTTTCGCGGCGAGTTCGTGCGGCAAATCGTCGCACCGAAAAGCTGCGCGCGCGGCCACGCCGCGCCGTAGGCAGTGACACCCGCGGCAGCGGTGATTGCGGCAGGTGCGGCAAGGAGCCACGGATTCATCAGCTGCATTCTCGCACGGGACAATCGCAGCAGTCTAACTCGAAGAGAATGTTCCTCATCTTTGAACCCTGAGTTGTGCTAGAGTCTCGCGCACTTCCTTGACTTGGAAAGGAAGAACCATGAAATGTACGGTATGCGGCCAGGATTACGGAGTGGCGCACAATTGTGCGGGAGTTGCCGCGTTTATGACGCCCGAGGAAGCGGCACCACCACCCTCCGGCTTCGCTCCGCTTTATTATCTTAGGCTGGCGTTCAGTATCGTGCGCTGGGATGACGTCGCGATTCGGCGCGCTTCGCGGGATTCCAATGCAATCTACTACGGAGCGTTCGTTTGGCTCACATCCGCAACGCTTATCCTGCTAGGCACGGTTCTTCCCAAAGTGTTGCTCGCTATCCGTGCCCGCGGGCCAGCAGCAGTGAACGTGATTGGGATAATCGTGGGCCTGACTTTCGGCCTCGCAGTGATGGCTATCCTCACTTTTATCCAACTCGGATTGTGCCATCTCATTGCCAAGTGGTTTTTTGACGGTACCGGAAGCTATCTAGCAGTGATGCGCCCGCTATTGCTCGGCTGGTTCGTGAACGCTCTTATCTTGATCCCTGTTGTGGGGCCCTGGGCTGCTGCCATCGCTTGGATCGCCGTCTTGATGCTGGTGTTCGAAGAGGTGGACGGCATCGGCCGTTTGCAGGCCTTCCTCATTTCCGCCGGAATCAATGTCTTTTTCACCGTGATTCAATTCATGCTGCCCATCCGGCATTGAACCCGTTCCCGTCAGCGTTCCCCACTAACGGCCGGAACTCATCTCGGCGGGCTAGCTGCGGCGCGTCTTGAGGTCGCTTGCATGCCCACCAAGGACGGAAGGACTTACGAACACACTCGCTAGGGGAGGCCTACTCTGGCTTGCGCAGGGACTGCAGATCGATTCCCAATTGCTGGCATTTCTTGTAAAGGTGGCTGCGCTCCAGGCCCAGCGCTCGCGCCACGTTCGTCATATGAAAATTGTGCTTGCGGATTTCCGCCAGCAGCACTTCTTTTTCAAACAACTCTGTCCGCTCCGCCAAGCTGCCACTGGCGGTCATCGAGCCATTACCCGGGGCCAGGGAACCGGTAGAATGCGTATCAGTAGTGGGGAGAACCAGACGAACGTCAGCGGCGCCGACTGAATCCTCGACGGCAAGGAGCACCAGCCGCTCGACGATGTTGCGCAGTTCGCGAACATTGCCCGGCCACGCATAACGCCGCAGTTCCGCGATGGCCTCATCCGCAAACAGCTTTTCCTTCCAGCCATTTTGCGCGGCCACCTGGCGGGCAAAATGCGCCACCAGCGCGGGAAAATCTTCGGGTCGTTCGCGCAGCGGCGGCAGCGTCAGCGGGAAAACATAAACCCGGTGGAAGAGGTCGCGGCGAAAACCGTTCTGTTTCACCAGCTCCTCCAAATTGCGGTGCGTGGCCACTACCACACGCACATTTACACGGATCGCACTGTCGCCTCCGACGCGTTCCACTTCTCCCTCTTCCAGCACGCGCAGAAGCTTCGCCTGCATGGCCACGGGCATATCCCCGATCTCATCGAGAAAGAGCGTGCCGCCATCGGCTTGCTCGAATTTTCCGAGATGCTTCCCAGCCGCCCCGGTGAACGCGCCCTTCTCGTGCCCGAAGAGCTCCGACTCGATGAGCTCGGCAGGAACGGCGGCGCAATTGAGTGTGACAAAGGCATTTTCCCGCCGCGGAGACTTTTCATGAATCGCGCGCGCGACCAGCTCCTTGCCCGTCCCCGTTTCCCCCAGGATGCACACACGCGTCTCGCTCGCCGCCACGCGTTCGATCTGCGCGATCAGCCTCTTCATCGCCGGCCCCGAGCCGACTAGCTCGTGCTTGCCCAGCCTGTGGCGCAGTTCGCGGTTTTCATGTTCCAGCCGCGAAATGCGCAGGGCGTTTTCCACGGTGAGCAGGAGCTTGTCGGTCGAAAGCGGCTTCTCCAGGAAATCCAGCGCGCCGAGCTTCGTCGCGCGCACCGCCATCTCGATATTGGCCTGCCCGGAAATGAGGATGATGGGCGTTATCACGCCCGCTTTCTTCAGGTCTTCGAGGAGTTCAAGCCCGCTCTTCCCCGGCATCACCACATCGGACAGGATGAGGTCGAACG
Organism: Acidobacteriota bacterium; assembly: GCA_043758915.1. Taxonomy (GTDB): domain Bacteria; phylum Acidobacteriota; class Terriglobia; order Acidiferrales; family UBA7541; genus Acidiferrum. Next base: position 14,943 of record JAYVMO010000098.1, read on the forward strand.
ATTCCGTGCGCAGCAACTCGATGGCCCGGGCGGCATTGTCGGAGACCGTCGCCTCATGCCCCGCGAGCCGAAACGCGCGGGAAAGCGACGCAAGCGTGTTGGGGTCGTCATCGACCAGCAAGAGATGGGCTTTGCGTGGCAAGGTTGGTCCTTTGCACTACTTCAGTCGGAGGCCGCCGCCAGCGCAGGCGGCAAACTCTTCGATGCCGGGGCATCATCACCCGGCGCTGACGGGCGATCCTTCTGCCGCTGCGGAAGCTCGATGCGAAACTTCGCGCCCTGGCCTTCTTCGCTGGAAACGGAAATCGTCCCGTGATGATCGCTCACCACCGATTGCACAATCGCCAACCCCAGACCGGTTCCGAGTTGCTTGGTGGTGTAGTATGGCGTGAACAGCCGCGAGCATTCTTCCGGTGTAAGCCCTTTGCCGGTATCGGCGATCTCGATGCGCGCATTTCCGTCGCTCTCCGACGTTCGCAGTGTAAGCGTCCCGCCCGCGGGCATGGCGTCCAGCGCATTCAGCACCAGGTTCTGAAACGCGCGGTGCAGCAAATCGGGATCGGCGTCGATTTCGGGCAATGGCTCGGTAAGGAAATACTCCGGCGTAATCGTGGGCTTGCCGACCTCGTGGAACTGCGGCTCGAAGAGGCGCACCGCGTTGCGCAGGGCTTCGTTGACGTTCACGCGCGTAAATTGCGGCGCGGGCATCTTCGAAAAATCACTGAAGCGGCTGACGATGGTGTTGAGGTTGGCAAGTTCGGCCCGCAGCGTGGCCGTCGACTCGTTGAATACTTCCAGGAATTGCTTGGCTTCCAGTTGCCGCGCTTTCTGCAGATTTTCCACCGTGATTTGCATGGGAAACAGCGGATTGCGCAGTTCGTGCGCCAGCCGCCGCGCGAGTTCCCGCCACGCCGCGACACGCTCGGTCTGCACCAGCCGTTCGCGCTGCGCCGAAAGCGTCTGCGTCATTTCATTGAAGGCTCCCGCAAGCTGGCCAACTTCGTCGCGCCCGCGCAAATCGATCTGCGTGTCCCATTGACCGGAAGCAACCTCGCGCGCCGCTTCGGCCAGTCGCTCCAACGGCCTCGTAATGCGCGCGGAAACCCACCAGCTCAGCAGAAACCCGATGAACATGGCGGCAGCCGCTACTCCCGCGGCGATCTTGATGATGCGGCGCGTCAGCAAAACCAAATCTCGGCGCGGACTGCCCACCAGAAAGATGCCCAGCAGTTCGTTGTTGCGCCCCATGAGGGGGATGGCATGAAAGGTTTCCGCGTCCGCGGAGTCGTTCGACCATTCGATGGTTTGCGCCAGCGCTCGCGGCTGGCGTTTCACTTGCTCGATCAGCGGCTCGAAGCGCTCCGCATGTGCCGCGGCCGCCGCGCCCTCGGTCAGCGCCGCCGGCACGAAGCCGGACTCCAGATTGTGGTAGAGCAGCGCCCGCATGCCCCCGGGGAGTACCAGCGACTCGAGAAATTTCGCATCGAGGCGCCGGCCGCCGATGACGTACAGGCTCTTGTCCCCGACCGAGTTGGTGCGCACCACGCTGAGCGAAAGCGAGACGCCATCGGGCAATTCCTCTTTTCGCAAAAAGGCCGCCGAATCGTTCCAGTCTTTCGTGGCCGTTACCCAGTCGTTCTTGTAACCCACGCGCGCGGGGTACTGTACCGAGGAGATCAGCGTCCCGTCGTAATTGACGAATTCCACGAAGTCCAGCTCGTGATCTTGTGCCGCGCCGTTGGCATCGCTCACGTACAGCGATTGATCGGCGTTCGGGCGGACCAGATCCAGCGCCATGCGCTCGGTGATGTTGGCTTCGGCGATGTTCTTCACCTGGCGCGCAATTTCCTTCCCGCGCTGCGTGAATTCCTTGTTGAATTGCGCTACCAGCGCCTCCGTGCGCTGCGCGTCCAGTTCTTCGAACGCCGCGCGCGTGTAATACGTCACGCCGTACGCCACCACCGATACCGAAGCCAGGATGGTGATCGAAACAATCAGCAGAAGTTTTGTGCGGAAGCTCATGGACGTGCTCCGTATACCGCGGCTTGCGGCTGCTGTTGACCTTGCGCTGGAGAAGCCGGCCCCTCGTTCGCGGGGCGCGCAACGCCTTCGCGCGGTTCAGGTTGGTCTCCACGGTGAAAAGGAAAGCATATCCCGATAGCCACTGCGGCAAAAGGGCCGCTGCGGGTTCGGCTTGCTTCTGCAGCAACACGCCGGCCATGGTCCCGCAGTCCAGCGCCAGGGAAAGCGCCTCGCGAAGCTTGGCGTCCGCGGTGGCCGTCTGTGCGTCGTCGAAGCGCAGCGCAAAGAGCCGGAGAGGCACTGACGACCACACCCGCAGATTCTCTTGTGTGCCGCGCCGCACCAGTTCCGGCGACAAATCGATCAAGTCTGCTCTGCCAAGCTGTAGATCGAAGAGCGCGCGCAGCGAATTTGACGGTTGAACACCGGCACGCGCGTTGATGATACCACGCCGTGAAATGGGAGAAAGCACTACCCCACTTGACTCTTCGAACTCGGAACGCATGCGCGATGGTTTTGAGCGGATACGGCCGCGAAAAAAGCCCGGGGCGCCCATTGTAGGCGCCCCGGCTTGGCGGGGGGTAGAGGAAATCGAGAACCAGGCAAACGTCATTGGTTGAAAACCGCTAGCCGGGTGGCGCGATCCGCGCCGCTGGTGGAGAAACTCGCATTTGCGGTCAAGCGCGGCGGTGCTTGCCTTGGTGCTCCTGATCGTTCCTCC
>JAYVMO010000099.1:0-17853 GCA_043758915.1 Acidobacteriota bacterium
GTCTGCAGCCCGTGCTGGCGGGCTCCCGGCGCCACCGTTGCCAGCGTTTCGGCGTTCCCTCCCAGCGCCACCGCAATGCTCTCCCCCAGATTCGGCCGCGAAGGAAGTTTGGACTCCAGAAGCGCGCGCAAATACCGCCGCACCTGTTCGGCTTGCGCCGGACGGATCACTCCGGGAATACCCAGCGTGGTCATCAGCCGCACCGTGCCCACGGGCAACTGTGCGGCTTGCTCCAGCGCATGTTCGCGCAGAATGCTGATTTCCAGGCTGCCACCGCCCAGATCCACGATGCAGCGCGGCAGCCTCTCCGGCCCCAGCGCGTGGATCACCGCTTCCCGTCCCAGCCGCGACTCTTCCCCTGCACCAATCACTTCCAGGCGTATTCCCGATTTTCGTTTGATGACTTTTACGAACGCTTCTCGGTTGCGCGCTTCCCGCGAAGCGCTGGTTGCCACCGCCCGGTAACGCGTCACTCCGTGCTCCTCCAGCACCTCGCGAAAGTGGCGGAAGGCCTTAACACTTTTTTTGAAAATCTCCTCGCTGAAGCGGTGCCGCACAAACACGCCTTCGCCCAGACGCAGCGGGTAGCGCTCGTTTTGCAGCGGCTCAATGTCCAGTGCGGAGTACGCCCGCGCCACGGAAAGCCGCACGGCGTTGGAACCAGCGTCAATCGCGGCGATATGGACCGGCTCGGACATGAAGGAGATTACCGCCAGAGGTGCGCGAGCGCGGCGGAAGGTGTGTACTTCGTCGCGCGAATACCCAGTTGCTCGGCAATACGCTGCCGCAACTGTTTGTTGACCGCGGACACGCTGGCTTCCCCATCAAGCTCGATAAAACCGTGCCGCTTGGCCATCACTTCGAACTCGCGCTTGATCATCGTCTGGTAGCGGATAAACGACCAGTACAAATCATGCGAAAGCGACATGTCGCGCCCTGCTTCCCAATAGTTGATGGCTTGCGCTTTCTTGAATTCACGCCCAAACGCCGTCTCCGGGCGCACGTTCAGCCAGAACGTCAGGTGCGGCCGCAGCGCCATCGCATAAAGTCCGCTCATGTAATCGCGATTGATTCCCCGCACCACGCCGCGCGCAATCAGCGTGAAGATGAAGCGGTCCGCGAGCACCACCGTTCCCGCGCGCAGCGCAGGCAAAATGCGATGTTCCACCTGATCGAAGAAATCCGTCGCATACATCAGCGCCAGCGTCAGCCGTGTCACCGCGTTTTTTGCCAGCAGTTCATCGATGTCCCGGCCCACTAGATTCGAGCGCCGCAGCCCGCTCGTCTGCACCGCAAATCCTTCCGACTCCAGCCACTCCTGCAACAGCGCGATTTGCGTCGAACGTCCCGACCCGTCCATCCCCTCAATGACCACCAGCGAGCCGGTAATTTCGCTGGGATCAAAACCTACCAGTGGCTCGCCAAAAAAATAATGCGAAGTATCTTCCTCGGCCGGCGCGGCGGTCTTTGTTACCAGAGGGGCGGCGGGTGCTTGCGCAGTTTCCGCGGGCGCCGCCGGCGTAGGCGCCACGGACGCAGGGGTCTTCTCTTTTTCTTGATCCGGCATGGTCACTCCGATTCCTGCACGCGCGGAGCAAAGCGTTTGAGTTCGATCTTCGAGGCCACGATGTCGCGCATCTGTTTCTGCAGCTTGTTCACCGGCAGCGTCCCGTCCAGCACCACGAAATTGTCGCTGTCCACCATCTTGTCGTACTCTTCCAGAATCCGCGCCTGAAACAGGCGAAAACTCTCCGCCCGGTCGTAGGAAAGCCCCAGGTCCATACCTGCTTCATAGTATTTCAGCTTGGGCCGGCCGCTCAGTATGCGGTGCACCGCCACATCCAGCGGCGCGCGAAAATAAAATGTAATGTCCGGGATCGGCGCGAAGCGATAAAGGTTTCTCAGCCAGCGCGCCGGGCATCCGCGGGCGGCATCCCGTGCAAACGCCGTATAGACATAACGGTCGGCCAGCACCAGGTAATCGGCCTGCAGCAGCGGCATGATCTGCCGCTCGCAGCGATCCGCGAAGTCCGCCGCGTGCAGCAGCGAAAACGTCGTGGGCGTCAGCAGCCGCCGCTGTTTCCCTCTCCGCGTCGCCGATTTCACCAGCGGCGAAGAGTTCCACTCCGTGAAATGCAGCCGGTACCCGCCAATCTCCAGCCAGCGCTTGAGCAAATAAAGCTGCGTGCTCTTCCCGGAACCATCGGTCCCTTCCACAACGATCAATGCGCCGGGATACGCGCGGCTCGGTACCGGCCGCCCCGGCTGCGGAAGTGTCGATTTCCCCGGCTCGACCCGGGGCTGTTTTTGTGCCGTATCCTGGTTTTCCATTAAGTCCGCAAGAAGTCCTTGGATTTTGAGCCTAGCCCTCTTTTATTACAGAAGCATTACAGCACAGCCCGGCGCTCCCCGCAAAGGACCGCGGCATTCCTCAAAAAACAGAAACCTTGATGTGCAAGAACTTCTTCGGATTCTGCCGGAAATCCCCAATCAACAACCGCAAGTCTCCCGTCAACCCCGCGAGGTTGTCGTAAAGCTGCGGATCGGAAAACATTTTTCCGGCCGTGGTCGTATTGTCATTGAGTTTCGCCGTCGCGCTCGCCAGATTCGTACTCGTGTCTCGCAGCTTGTTGTACAAAGTGTCGTCGGTCGCCAGTTTCCCCAGGCTTCCCTTCCCGGCCCGCACGTCGCTGATCATGGCATTCCCGTTCGTCAAGGCCGCCTTGGCTTGCTCGTAGAGCGTCGGATCGTACAGCAATTTCCCGATCGTTCCTTTCTGCGCGCGCACATCCCCGAGAATCACATTGACGTTGTCGATCCCGGTGTTCACTTTGGTGTACATCTCATCCGAGGTCACCAGCTTCCCGATCGTGCCCTGCCCCGCCTGAATATTGCCCAGCATCGTGTCGCCCTTCGCCAGAATGCTGTTCAAATGGTTGTACGCTTCATCGTCGGTCAGCAATTTTCCCAGCGTTCCTTCTCCCCGTTCTATTCCCGCGACCAAATCCTGAACGTTTTCCGAAAGCGCTTGCAAATTCGCCAGCACGTCCGCGCTGCGTTCCACCACTTCCTTCATGGCCTTTTCTTCCGACCCCGGCACTTCCTGGTTTTCCTTCAGCGCCACACCCGTAAACCCGCGCGAGATGTTTACGTAACGGTTTCCGAGCAGCCCTTCCGTTACCAGGCCCGCCACCGAATCCGTCAGAATATCGCTTTGAAACTTCCGGTCCACGCGCATCACCACTTCGATGTTCTTGTTCTTCTCCGGCATTTTTCCTTGCGTCCGCGGCACCAATTTGATCGATTCCACGTTTCCCACTTCCACGCCGTCCACGCGCACCGGGGCTCCGTTCGCCAGGCCCGCCACTTCCGGGAGATACGTCCGCAGCCGGTACTTCGGCCCCAGGAACCCTGCTCCCGTCACATAGAATATTCCCGCGGCCAGGACGAACAAGCCGACCAGCACGAAAAGTCCCACGCGTAATTCCGTCCAGGTAAGTTGCTTTCTCTGCGCCATCGCCGCATCCCTCCTGAATTCAACTCCACAGCCTACCCCAAAATCACACTAGAAAACGTTTCAGATAAGGGTCTTTCGCACTGGCGATCTCTTCCGGATCGCCCTCGAAATACACCCCGCCATCGCGGTACACTAGAAAGCGCGTGGCCGCGCCGTGCTCCTGCCCCGCCGCTCCCTTTCGCTCCTGCCCATTGCGCACCACACGCTTCGTTTCCGGATCGAAGCGGAAGTTCGCCAGCGCAAATCCGTCCTGCAGCCGGTGCGTGGCCAGCATGGCCGTCACCCCATACACATCCCGCAACCGCAGGATCAGCGTGATGATCGTTTGCGAAGTCACTGGATCGAGTCCCGCCGTCGGCGAATCGTACAGCACGATGGGCGGCCGGTCGATCAGCGCCCGTGCGATGGACACGCGCCGCCGCATGCCACCCGACAGCTCCGAGGGAAGCTGATCCGCGGTATGTTCCAGTTCCACGAAGCGCAGAACCTCCTGCACGCGCTGCTCGATTTCTGTTTCGTCCACGCGATCTTCCCGCAGGCGATACGCCACGTTATCACCCACGGTCATCGAATCGAACAGCGCCCCCTCTTGAAACACAAATCCAATTTTTCGCCGCAAGGCCAGCAGCTCCCGTTCCGCCATCCCCGATATTTCCTCGCCGAGCACGTTCACCGAACCCGACGAGATCTGCAGCAGTCCTGCGGCAATCTTTAACGTCAGCGTTTTCCCTGTTCCCGTCTCCCCCAGCAGAATCAGCGTCTCGCGCTGCTGCACGCGAAACGATACCCCGCGCAGAATTTCGCCTTCCTCAAAGCCCATACGAACTTTTTCAAACGCGACGACTGCAGCGGAGGTCCGCGGGGATTTTTCGAGGGTGTCCATCACGCGTGCCACGGATTATAGCGGCAATTCCCGCTTCTCGTTGCAACTGTGTGGCGCGCAGGCCGCGCCTGGCCCGTACCGCCGGTTAAAAAACCTTGCCGGCAAGGAACAAGGAGAACTTCGTGAGGAACAGATCCGCCACGATAATCAGCACTGACGCCACCACCACCGCTTGCGTGGTTGCCCGTCCCACGCCTTGTGTGCCGCCGCGCACCGTCAGTCCCTTGTAGCAACCCACCGTCGCGATGATGAAACCGTACACAATCGGTTTCATCATTCCTTGCATCAAGTCCGCAAAATCCAGCGCGTTAATCGCCCGCGTCCAAAATTCCACCACTCCCAGTCGTAGCGAAGATACCGAAGCCACGCATCCGCCCAGCAGTCCGATGAAATCATTCAGTGCGGTCAACAACGGCAGCATCAGGATGGTGGCCAGAACTCGCGGCGTCACCAGCTTGCGGCTCGGGTCTGTGCCCATCGCCCGCATGGCATCGACCTGTTCCGTCACCACCATCGATCCCAGCTCCGAGGCAATCCCTGAGGAACAACGTCCCGCCACGAGCAATCCCGTCAGCGTCGGCCCCAGTTCGCGTACCAGCGCAAGGGCCACCACGTCTCCCGTCAGCGCCGTCTGCCCAAACCGCACAAACTGCGAGCCTGTCTGCAACACCATCACCGCGCCGATAAAAAAACCGGAAAGCAGCACGATCGGCAACGAACCTACGCCAATATCGTCCATCTGATCGAGCGTATCCTGAAAGTATCGCGGGCTGGTCGCAAGATTGGTTAGTGATCGCCACGCCAGCTCTGAGTAGTCCTGCACGTGGGACACCCAGCCCTTCGCTGCATCGCCCAGCACTTCGGCAATGGACGGAGTTTTCTCCTCTGACGTTTCGCGACCTGCGATCTGGAGCGGCGTGTCTGCCACGAATCCCCATTCCGTCACTGCGGATGTTGACGCCCTGCGTCAACCAACCACTACCAAATTCTTCGCGGCAAGCCTAACCGCCCGCCAACAACCCGTCAAGTAACGCGGGCAGCCTGCCCCGCTGCAACACGGCGCTCCAACTGGACGCCGCTTGACCCTGCCGCTACACTTCTTGTCTTTGCAGATACAATGAATATGCTCCATGAGGACGTGAACGAAGATGCTTCGTTTCTACACCGCGGGTGAATCGCACGGCCAAGCGCTCCTGGCGTTCATCTCCGGCCTGCCCGCGCAGCTCCCCATCGATGTCGAATTCATCAATCACGAACTCCACCGCCGCCAGCTCGGCTACGGCCGCGGTGGCCGCCAAAAAATCGAAAAAGACCGCGCCGAAATTTTCGCCGGCGTGCGCCACGGCAAAACCATCGGCGCACCCATCGCCCTGCGCATCGAAAACCGCGATTGGGCCAATTGGGAAAAAGCCCTCCCCGTAGAGGATTCTCCCGAATTTACCGGCAACGAAAAGAAGCTGACCGCTCCTCGCCCCGGCCACGCCGACTTGGCTGGCTCGCAGAAATTCGATTTTCACGACGCTCGCTACGTCCTCGAACGCGCTTCCGCCCGCGAAACCGCCGCGCGTGTCGCTGCCGGAGCCTTCGCCAAACTCCTCCTGCGCGAACTGGGCACCGAAATCGCCAGCCATACCGTTCAAGTCGGCCATGTCCGGCTCGCTCGTCCCGCCGCTTGGGATGAAATCGTCAGCGTCTGCAAAGATTTGGAATCCCCGCTCCGTTGTGTGGATTCCGCCACGCAGGAAAAAATGAAAGCCGAAGTCGATGCCGTCCTCAAAGCCGGCGACACCGTTGGCGGCATTTTCGAAATCATTGCTCACCACGTCCCCGTAGGCCTCGGCAGTCATGCCCAATGGGACGAAAAACTCGACGGCAAACTCGCGCAAGCCCTCATGAGCGTTCAAGCCGTCAAAGGCCTCGAGATTGGCGCCGGCATCACCGCCGCAGGTTCTTACGGCAGCGAAGTTCAGGACGAAATCTCCTACGACAAGCCCGCGAAAAAATTCCGCCGCTCATCCAACCGTGCCGGCGGCCTCGAAGGCGGCATCACCAATGGCGAAGACGTCGTCGTCCGTGGATATCTGAAACCCATTTCCACGCTGCGCCGCGCTCTCGGAACCGCCGATATGGTCACCAAGGAACCCGTGCAAGCCGCCTACGAGCGTTCCGACTGGTGCGTGGTTCCCGCCGCCGGGGTAGCCGGCGAAGCCATGGTGGCACTTGTGCTCGCGGACGCTTTTCTGCAAAAATTTGGAGGAGATTCGCTCGCCGAGATGCGGCGGAATTTCGACAACTATGCCCGACAAATCGACGAGTTCTAAACCATCAGCCGCCAAGCAGCCCGCAGCCACGGCGGAAGCCGCCGCTCCGCCGCGCAAGATTTATCCCATCGTTAAGTACGGCGATCCCATCCTCGAAAAACCCACCGCCCCCATCAAAAAGTTTGACCCCGCCCTCGAAGAGCTTGTCGCGGACATGTTCGCTTCCATGTACGCCGCGCAAGGCGTCGGGCTGGCCGCGCCGCAAATCGGATTGGGGATTCGCATCACGGTGATCGACGTTACCGGCGGAAAAAATCCCGAAGCTAAAATCGTCCTCGCCAATCCCGAAATCATCCACGCCGAAGGCGAAGTCCGCGAAGAGGAAGGCTGCCTCTCCCTTCCCGGCTTCCGCGGCTACGTCATGCGCCCCCAATTCATTACCGTCAAAGCGCAAAATGTCAAGGGTGAATCGTTCGAAATCCGCGGGGAAAACCTCCTCGCCCGCGCCTTCTGCCATGAGATCGATCACCTCCACGGCATCCTCTTCATCCAGCACCTCGGCATGCTCAAGCGCGACCTCATCAGGCGCAAAATCAAAAAACTAAAGAAGCAAGGCGAGTGGTGAGCGTTGCTAGGATGCGAATCGTCTTCTGCGGCACGCCGCAGTTTGCAGTTCCCACGCTGAATCATCTTCAGAAGCAAAAAGACTTCGAAATTATCGCCGTCATCTCCCAACCCGATCGCCCCCGCGGGCGCGGCCAGGAAATTTCTTTTCCCCCTGTCAAAAACGCCGCGCTAGCAGCAGGCATCCCCGTCCATCAACCCGAAAAAATCCGCTCCCCCGAAACCCAAAACTTCATCGCACAACTCGCCCCCGACGCCATCGTCATCATCGCCTACGGCCAAATCATCCCCGCGCGCCTTCTCCCCATTCCCAAGCTCGGCTGGATCAATCTCCACGCTTCCCTGCTCCCCAAATACCGCGGCGCCGCGCCCATCAACTGGGCCATCGTCAACGGCGAAACCAAAACCGGCCTCACCACCATGCGCATCGACGCGGGCATGGACACCGGCGACACACTCCTGCGTCGCGAAATCGAAATCGCTCCCGCCGAAAACGCACCGGAACTTGCGGCCCACATGGCCGAGGCCGGCGCGCCTCTCATGGCGGAAACTCTGCGCGGCCTCGCCGCGGGAACCATCACTCCGCGACCTCAGAATCACGCCGACTCCTCCCTCGCTCCCCTGCTGAAAAAAGAAGACGGCCGCATCGACTGGAATCTCTCCGCTCCCGAAATCTTCAACCGCATGCGCGGCTTCGCCCCCTGGCCCGGCGCCTACACCACCTTCCGCAACCAGACCTGCCACCTCTGGGCCGAGCCGGTGTCCAACGAATTCGGAGAGAAAACGGCCACAGGTCCACCAGGCGCGCTGCTATCCCACGGCGGCAACCTCCTGGTGTCCTGCGGTCACGCCACAGTTTTGCGGATCACGGCGGTCAAACTCGAAGGCCGCAAACAAATCTCCGCCTCCGAGTTCGCCAATGGTTCGCACCTAAAAGCCGGCGAACGTTTCGGTGACACCTGATTTGCGTGTAGCGCTAGGCTGCGTCTCTACCAGATCGTCTGAAGCGCTTTGGATCTCCGAATCTCACGATCCGCAGTAAGCAACGACAGCCCCTCCACCAAAGCAGTAGCTCCAATAATGCGATCGGCCGGATCTCTGGGATAGGACGCTGGAAGCTCAATGGTGCGCGCGCAAGCGCGAGAACTGATTGGCAGCACGACAAACCGAGACTCAATCTCCTGCAAGAAGGATTCGAGCGTCGTATTCAGGTGTATGCGGCCCTTGTTCGCCAGTGTCGCAATCTCCAGAAGAGTGATGCCGGAGATAGCCAAACCGTCCTCATTCTGGCGGGCCTCGTCGATGGCCTCCCTAGCCTTTCTTGAAAGCCGGCCCTGCTCAAACGCCAGCCACACGATGACTTGCGTGTCGACGAGAATCACGCCAGATTACCCCACTCCTCCAACGTAAGTGCCGGTGAAACAACGTCGCCTGTTACGAAACCCTTGCCGGCAAAGAAATCATAAATATCATCCGTGTCGGTGCCGACCGGCACCAGCTTCGCCACCGGCTTGCCACGTTTTGTGATCACCACCGTCACACGCTTCGCCTGCACCTCGTCCATTACCGCCAAACAATTCGCCTTGAACACCCCCGCCGCCATCTTCTTCATCCCGAAGCTCCTTTACGCCTATAGTCATCATACCATGGTCATATATGCGCCGCACCTGCCGTGCGCCTATGGTGGCCGCCGCCGCCCCCCACACACACCGTGACGGCCGCGTTCTTTTGTGTTCAGGCCCGACCTTTCCACTTGACACTAACTTCGCACAATGCGAAGATTCTTTATGCGGATCGTCAGCCGAAAGGCGATTAGAGAAGCGGCCGCCAAGCACAGCGAATGGGGTGCATCCTTAAACGCTTGGTACAAGATAGCGAAGAACGCGGATTGGAAGAACTTTGCTGAGGTTCGGAACAGTTGGAGAAATGCAGACGTTGTCGGGCGCTTTGTTGTTTTCGATATAAACCATAACCGGTGCAGGCTGATTGCGGCCATCAAATACAGATGGAGTATGGTTTACATCCGGCGCATTCTGAGTCACGCTGATTACGACGAGAAGGAGTGGCAAAAATCATGATTGCAGTACCCGAAAAATACGCACTCGAAGTTCGCTCGCCGACACCGATCATATCCGAGCGCCAGCATGAGCAATACCTGTCCGTCTTGGACAAACTCGCAAGCAAGGCTAATCCAACAAGTGCAGAAGAGAAGTATGCCGAAGTCTTGATGACCCTGATCGAAGCATACGAAGAAGCCCATCATTCCATTCCTGATGCTTCTCCGCTTGAAGTGCTTCGCACGTTGATGGATGCCAATGATCTCCGCCAGAAAGATCTGGTTCCCGTCTTTGGCTCGGAAAGCATGGTATCCGAAGTCTTGCACAAGAAACGTGGCCTCAACAAAAACCACATCGAGAAATTGAGCAAACGATTTAACGTTTCTCCAGCGGTGTTTTTCTAGCGCGCCGCTTCCATTCGGGCGCGCGGCGCGCCAATCCTGCTAAAGTCAGCCGCATTCTAGCTCGCGTGGGCAAGGGCAATCCTCCTAATCGAGGGTGATGAACTCCCGTTGAAGTTCGCGGCCAGGAAGCTGAAGAAAAACAAGTAAGGAGCTACATCGCTATCCCTGGGTGGATCGGGATTCAGGCCGCAAGCAAGTCTCCGCCTCCGAGTTTGCTAATTGCGCTCGCTTGAAACCAAGTGAACGCTTTGGCCACACGTGATCTCCAGGCAATACTTCGCAGAAACGTGGCTCAGGCAGATTGCTTAGGTACTTGAAGACACTCCAATGTTGATATTTCTAGGTTTCCCGTGATAGCTTGCCCATCTAACTGAAATCACACGACATCCGGTATAAGTGACACCAGGGGGCGCGGTTCGTACATGGGACTCTTGCCCAATTTCGAACAGGCACGTATCCCCATCGAGAAATTGGAAAATTATGCCCTCAACCCAGATCACCCGGCGGGCAGGAATAAAGCCCGAGTTTTTCGGGACATTCTCGGCATTGAACGCAGGCACGCCACGGCACTGGCGGAACTGATTCGCTCCACGCTTCTCAGAGCGCACGCGATTCAGCGGGAAACAAATGATTTCGGGGCGCGGTGGACCACCTATCATGAGATCGTCGGACTGAACGGTACGTCCGCGATCGTCACAGTCGCATGAATGTTCAAAAAGGGCTCAGACCAATCTCCGGAACTGATATCGTGTTACATTGAGACGAAGGCACAGGACAAGCTCCGCAAGGCTCTAGGTGCCGAGGGAAAAGAATGACGGAAGTTGAGATCAACCCCAGGTTACTGGATTTCGTCGAACTGAAAGACTCTGGCACTGGTGCTGGACGAGAGGTCCAAGGCACCGTTGTTGGCAGTATTGGGGGACCTTCAGAGACGCTACTGGTCGAAATCGCAGACGAACTCGGCGTGCCAGCTGCATTTGTTTTTCGTCCTGCTAGCGAGTTGAAAAAAGTTTGGGATGTGTCGAGTTCCAAAACGCCGCCGAGTGATATCCCCGAGGCACAGCAGTTATTCGAAACCGGCATCCTGTACCTTCAGAATGGTCAAATGCCACGTGCAAAAGAGTATTTAGGCAAAGCATTCTCCATTGACCGAAATCTGGCCAGAGATCTTCTGAACAAGACGAACTCGTTAGCAGAAAATGGGGCATTTGACACGGCGATTTTCGTATACAGAATACTTCTTTAACTATTACCTGATTATGACCTTCCTCGCGAGAATTTGGCGATTTCGTACTTGAACCGCGGGATAGCATTCGCGCGTCAGGGAGTTTTTGCAAAAGCGATCGAGGACTTTGACAGAACGCTTATGCTAACGCCCTCACGTCCAATAATTGAAGCCGTTCGAAGAAATACGGCAGCTGCCTATGGCAACCTGGGAATTCTTTGCGCGGAAACAAAACAGTACCGTGAAGCTCTTCGCTTTCTTCAATGGGCTTTAGAGGTAGACCCTTCGGAGACTGTGCGTAAGAATCTTGGGCTTACGATGATTGCGCTGTCTGCCCTAAGGATAGAAGACCCTGAACCCTCAACAAGGGAAGAAATCTTCAGGCAGCCACTGATGATGGGTCTAACGCTGTCCGAGTGTTTGAACGCTCATGGGGCCACACTCGCCGGTCTGGGTAAGTTCTCTGAGGCCAAGCGAGCTTTGGAAGATGCAATTAAGGCAAACCCTCAGAACGAAACCGCCAGGAAGAATCTTAAGTTCCTTTCCACACGACAAGCGAACGAAGTGTTGATCGTTGGCATGGTTCCCTTTGAGATTCAAATGCCACTTCAAGTTAGGTCATAACGGTTGTCACAACCGCCCATTTGTACCATCCACTCATGGAACTCCAAATAAATGCTCCCCGTGGACACGTGGTGCTCCCCTTTGTCTTTCTGAATTCCGCTTGAATCTCGCCGGGTCGCGCCAAGAAATGGCACCTTAAACTTCAAGCTCCGTGTCCGGCCATGGTCCTCAGATAAAGAGCTCCGCACTGATGCGACAAACGTCCGCAAGGGAATCTGGGCACATGCAGCTTCAGATGTGAATAGCTGATGTCCTATTCGGAAGGCAAATCCCTGCCCTTCGTGCTACAGTTTTCGCTTGGGGAGTGACCCATGAAAATTCAGATCGAACTGCGCCCCGAAACCAAGGCCCGCCTCGATAGTGAAGCCCACGCCCACGGCATGGCTCCCGAAACGTATTTAGTTCAATTCGTGGAAAACCTCCTCGGCACGGAGCCCCTACTTGTCGATTCTCACAAGAAAAGGTCTGTTGGCGAAGCGATTGATAGAATTCTCGAACTGCGCAAAGGAAACGTCCTGGGCAGCCTCAAGATCAAGGACCTGATTCACGAAGGGCACAAATACTAATGGCGGTTTTCGTTGTGGACGCCTCCGCAACCCTAGCTTGGTGTTTTGAAGATGAAGCGACCGCGTGGACGGACGGTCTTCTGGAGCGACTGCGAAGTGGGGACCGGATTCTGGTGCCGGCCCACTGGCCCACGGAAATCTCCAACGGGATGCTAGTGGCGCTCCGCAGGAAACGCATCCAACCAGGTCGTCCACAGTTGTTCTGGGATGAACTATCAATTTTGCCGATCGAGGTCGAACCTGCGCTATCCCCCCTGCATGCGAAGACCGTCCTCTCTCTCGGTGAGAAATACGGCATGACGGTTTACGACGCAGCTTATCTGGAGCTCGCTAAACGTAAAGGACTGCCGCTCGCCACCTTAGACAAGGAACTGATAGCAGCGGCGCCGCAAGAAGGCGTTACTCTCGTGGGCAAGCAGCCATGAGCAGCGGTAAATTGATATATCTCCTCCCATCGCGCAACCGTTTTGTGCGTTCAAGCCGTCAAACTGTAAGGCCGCAAACAAATCTCTGCGGCGGAATTTGCCAATGATGCAAGAGTTAAGTCTGGAGAACGCTTTGGCAATTCGTGATTTGCACCCGGCCATCCGCTAGGGCATACTCGCCTTCTGCGCGATTTGCATGATTTTTAGCTATCGAGTTCAACAAAGCACCCGCAGGAGCAAAGCTTGCTGCACTTCTGCCGCTGCCAACAGCGCAACACCGGGAGCTCACACTTCATGAACATTTCGGAATTCTCGAACAGGGGCGGCAAGCGACGCGCCCGCAACACGGGATTTTTGCGCCTCGCGGCCTGCTGGGCGCTTGCCGCCCAGCTCACCTGTATGCCCCTGGCATTCGCGGCAAGCGACGGCCAAAAGCCAGCCCCCGCAGACAAAACATCGGGCGACCCCGTTCTAAAAACCATGCAAGGCGAACTCCACCGCGCCACCACCGAACTCGCCAAGGCCGAGCAACCCCCCTATTTCCTCTCTTACACCGTCTACGACCAAAATCTCGTCGTCATCGCCGGCGCCTATGGCAGCTTGCTTCAGGATGTCGCCGTGCAGCGCCGCCAGGCCGACGTCACCATGCGCGTCGGCACCCCCGCCCTCGACAATACCCACGGCCAAAGCCGCGCCAGCGGCGTCACCTCCGGCGCTCTTCCCCTTGGCGACGACACCGACGCCATGGCTCGCGTCCTCTGGGAACTCACCGACCGCGAATACAAGCGCGCCGCTCCCGCTTTCTTGAACGTCAAGACCAACACCGCCGTGCGCGCCGAAGAAGAGGACAAGTCGCCGGACTTCTCCGAGGAAAAGCCGCAACCTCATCTCGGCGAAGCACCTCCCCCTGCCCCCTTTGACCGCCCTGCCTGGGAAGCGGAAGTCAAGCGTCTCTCGGCCGCCTTCCGCAAATATTCGAAGGTCTATTTCGCCAGCGTCGTCCTCCAGGTCCAGAATTCGAACGCCCGCACCGTCTCCAGCGAGGGCAGCGCCGTCGTCACCCCTAGCGTCTCCACCCGTCTGGTCATGGAAGCGCAAACCCGCGCCGATGACGGCATGGATCTCCTCCGCGTGGAAACTTTCCAGGCTCCTTCCGCCAGCGGCTTGCCCAGCGAGGCCGAGCTCAACGCCAAAATCGAGAAGATGGCTGACGACTTGAAGGCTCTGCGTGCCGCTCCCGTCGCCGAGCCCTATGACGGCCCCGCGCTCTTGAGCGGACGCGCCGCGGCGGTTTTTTTTCACGAAGTCCTCGGACATCGCCTCGAAGGCCACCGCCAGCGCGACGAAGAAGAAGGCCAGACCTTCACGAAAAAAGTGAATCAGGAAGTTTTGCCGAAATTTTTGAGCGTGGCGGACGATCCCACCATCCACGAATTGGCGGGCGTCACGCTGGCCGGCTCCTACGATTACGACAATGAAGGAACTCCCGCGCAGCGCGTCGAAGTCATCCAGGACGGCGTGCTCAAAAACTTTCTGATGTCCCGCATGCCCATTAAGGGCTTCAGCCAGTCCAACGGCCACGGCCGCAACCAGCCCGGACTCATGCCCACGGGACGCCAGGGTAATTTGATCGTCACCTCCAAGCAAACCGTGCCAGAAAAAGATTTGCGCCAGAAACTTATCGACGAAGTAAAAAAACAGGGCAAACCCTACGGATTGTACTTCGACGACATTCAAGGCGGATTCACGCTCACCACGCGCGCCCTGCCTCAGGCTTTTCAGATACTGCCCGTCATCGTCTACAAGGTTTACGCCGATGGCCGCCCCGATGAATTAGTCCGCGGCGTGGACATCGTAGGCACTCCTCTTGCGGCGCTCACCCGCATCGTCACCACCGGCGATCAGGAACACGTCTTCAACGGCGTGTGTGGCGCGGAAAGCGGCAGCGTCCCCGTTTCGGCGGTTGCACCGGCGATGCTCTTCTCCGAAATGGAAGTGCAAAAACGCGCGCACGCGCACGAGCGCCCGCCGATCTTGCCTCCCCCCGGCTTTGAAGACAGCGGTTCTCCGGCCACTTCGAAAGAAAGCATGGCCGCCAAGCCAGAGGTGAAGCCGTGACAATCTTCCGCAAAATTGCACTCCTCCTCGCCGCCGCTTTGCTTGGATTCACCGCGGCTCCCTTGCGCGCCGCAACCCCCGCCGCAAGCGATGACGCGAAACCCGTGGACCACGCCACCAGCGACATGGCTGCGGCCCACGCTGCCGCCAGCGGTGATGGCCTCCTCGAAGCCTTGCTCACCGAGCTGGACCGCTCCAAAGCCCAGCTCAAAATGGGTCAGGCGCAATCTCCCTTCTTCATTGAATACCGCGTGAATGACGTCGACGACTTCAACGCCGAGGCGGCTTTCGGCGCCGTGCGCGCGAGCCAGCGTTATCGCGTCCGCGTTCTCCGCGTGGTCGTGCGCGTGGGCGATTACAAACAGGACAGCTATCTTGGCCAGGGTCTGGGCGAATCCAATATATTACCACTCGACAATGATCCCATTGCCTTGCGCCACCAGCTCTGGCTCTCCACCGATCAAGCCTACAAAGCCGCCGTCGAAGCCCTCGCGGAAAAGCAAGCGGCCCTGAAGCAATTCAGCGCGGATCCCAACCCCGTCGATGACTTCGCGAAGGCTTCGCCGGTGACCGCCGTCGAGCCCACCGTCGCCCTTAAGGTAGACGAAGCGGCGTGGAAAAAAACTCTGGAGGACGTGACCGATCTCTACAAAAAATATCCCGAGGTGCAATCGGTTACGGCCTCCGCGCGTTTTGACGCCATCAACGAATATCTCGTGAATTCCGAAGGCACCGTGACGCGCAGCGGCAAGACCACTTACAGCCTCCAATTTAACGCCTCGGCGCAGGCCGCGGATGGCATGCGGCTGAGCCGCAATCCTTATTGGATGGCCGCGCGCATGGAAGAACTGCCCACGCGCGAGGCGTTGCTCACGGCCTCGAACCAAATGCTCGAAACGGTGCTGGCACTGCGGCAAGCCCCCATCGTGGATGAGGAGTACCGCGGGCCGGTGCTCTTCGCGCCGGATGCCGCGAACGACGTGGTCTCCACACTCATCGGGACGAACGTGCTGGGGCACAAGCCGCAGCTTGGCAAGCCCAATCGCACGACGGGCGCGTTTGCCACCAGTTATAAAACGCGCGTACTGCCGAGTTTTCTCTCCCTGGTGGATGACCCCACGCTGAAAGAATTTCAGGGAAGGAGCCTGGTCGGCAGTTACGCGGTGGACAGCGAGGGCGTGAAAGCCCAAGCCGTCAACGTCATCGAAAATGGCATGCTGACGAATTACCTCTTGGGACGCCAGCCCATCCGGGACTTCCCTGCCTCCAACGGACACGGTCGCGCCGCTCCCGGCTCCTTCCCCGCTCCGAGTCTCGGCGTGCTGCTGGTGAAGAGTTCCGAAGCCCAGGCGCCCGATGCCCTGAAGCAGCGCGTCGTGCAGATGGTCACGGAGCAGAGCAAGCCGTTCGGGTACCGCGTGGAAACCATGGGGCCGGGCAATGCGCCGCGGCTGCTGTATCGCGTGTACGCCAAGGACGGCCACGAAGAACTGGTGCGCGGCGCGGTGTTCAGCGAACTGGATGTTCGCGCGTTGCGCAGTGACTTGGTGGCCGTGGGCAACGATCCCTTGGTGAGCAACCGCGCAGGGGGCGTGCCAGTGACGGTCATCAGCCCTTCCTTGCTCTTCGATGAGCTGGAAGTGAAGCGCGCGGACACCAGCAAGGAAAAATTGCCGGAATACCCTGCGCCACCGCTCGAGAAGAAGTAAGCCGCTATGACGCTCCTAGAACGACTGGAATGGCTGGGCCGCACGGCGCTGCTGGTGTTCATCCTGGCGTCGGCGGCGTTTCTGAGCGCCATCACGGCCATGCGCATCGCCATTCACGGGCGCGAAGTGACCATGCCGAATCTGGTGGGCAGGAACGTCGCGGAAGCCAACCAGATGCTGCGTGCCAACGGTTTGGTATTGAAAGTGGCGGACCGCATTTACAGCGATTATCCAATGAATGTCGTGGTGCGGCAGACGCCCACGGCGGGTTTGCTGATGAAGGTGTCGCAGCAGGCGCACGTGGTGCTGAGCCTGGGGCAGCGGCAATTGCAGATTCCGCTCCTGGAAGGCAGTTCCCTGCGGGTGTCGCGCATCGAGTTGCTCCGTAGCGGATTGCAGGTCGGCGAAGTTTCCAGTGTGAACCTGCCGGACCAGCCCGCGGATACCGTGGTGATGCAAAATCCACGTCCGGGCAAAGGCACGTCGACGCCGCGGGTGGACGTCCTGGTTTCGCAGGGACCACCCGAAACCGCCTACGTGATGCCCTACTTGATTGGCTTGAACGAGGTGGACGCACAACGCCGTCTGGACACGGCGCAACTGAAGCGCAAAGTGAATTACGTGGCAGCTCCGCAGTGGCCACATGGCGCGGTGATCGACCAAACGCCCGTGGGCGGCTCGCGGATTCCCGCTTCCGCCACGATTGAATTGACCATCGCCAACTGAACCTGCCGTCGCCTCCACCGTCATTTGCGATTCTTGCATCCCGGATGATTCTGCGGGATCGAACGGAGCAGGCCGACTTTTTCTTCCCCGTTCGCTCCTGCGGACGGGTCGGCCTGCGAAGAGAGACCTCCCCCCATTGCGCGTTTTATGCGCAATGGAATCTCTCTGAGGGTCGTATTTTGAGGCTTGCCTGCCCCGACCCGGTCGGGGCCCCTCCCGTCTATCCCGGATGGGTAGCCATGTATTCGCGGGACACTACACTAGAGCCGCCCCCGATCCTTCCACCTTTAAGCAAGACCACTCATCCAAATTATTTCCGACTAGCCGACCATTCGTCCAGAAAGCTGGGCCGGCACTTCTACGAGAATCCGGTTACACGACCGGTCGATCACGCTGCGCTGGGTGAAGCTATTTTGTGATGGCCGCCGCAAGTGCTTCCAAATCGCGGGTTCGTCTGGCGCGAGGTAGGCTATCAACTGCATATACCGCACTTACTACTCCGGGCGGTAAGTGGTGAACATTGTTAGGCGGCGTAGGCGACATGTTCCTCGTGGAAATAGCGCCGCACCTTGGCTGGTTTTTTCTGGGTGCTGCGCAGATAGCCGCGCAGCGATCGAGGGTGTCCGTCTGATAGTTGAAGGTTGCGGCGGCGGTTCGGGCGCGATTGGTTACCATCGCGCCTGAGAATCCTGTTCAAAGGAGAACCGCCGTGAA
>JAYVMO010000100.1:0-8462 GCA_043758915.1 Acidobacteriota bacterium
CTTCGAAACGCACAGCCGCGCCCGCGAACAAAATGCAACGATAAGTTGCCCACGAACGGGGCCCGGCTCAGCGGCCTCGAGCGGGACGCATTGCAGCGCTGCTGACATCAGAGACATGGAAAACTGGAATTACTTCAACTACTTCACGGAAATCGAAGAGTATTTCTGGAAGAAGCGCGGGGCTCATTTGCTGGTGTCGCCGCTGGATTGGGCGATCATGGAGACTTGGCAGAAAGCCGGAGTGCCGCTGGAAGCGGCGCTAAAAGGGATCGATAGGGCTTTTGAAAGTTATCAAAGGTCGCGGCGCGGCGCGGGGAAAGCGCTGAAGAGCCTGGCGTATTGTAGCGGCGCGGTGCTGGAGGCCGCCGAGGAGCAATTGGAAGCGGCGGCAGGAAGCGCGCCAAGAAACGGGCGCGCCGCAGCGGCGGAAACTTTTTCGCGCGAGGAGTTGTGCGCGTATTTTCAGAGGAATTTAGCGCAATTAATGAAGGCAGCGGAGAGCTTAGAATCGCGACAGCCGGAACTGGCGGCGCGAGTGAACGCAATTTCACAATGGCTGGAAACGAGCATGGTGCTGCTGGATGCGCCCGGCGCGCTGGACCTGGAGGATTTGGAGAGACGTCTAACGGTGCTGGATGAGAAGCTGAATGCGGCGCTGACAAGCCACGCGAGCGAGGAAGTGATGCTGAAGATCCGGCGCGAGGTGGACGGGCAGTTGGCGGCATACCGGCGAAAGATGAAGGCGGAGCAGCTTGCGCTGGTGGAGAACCAATACATGCAGAAGCGGCTGCTGGAAGAGTTTCACTTGCCGCGCCTGAGTCTTTTCTATTTTGTTTAGAGAATTGCTGAGGATACCGCCGGTGCCAGCCTGAAGGCGGGAGCTGCGCTCTCTAAGCAGCAGTTACAGAAACGCGCGCCTTTCTTTTTCTTGCGAACAGCCGCAGAATGGGGCCACTACGATGGCGGATGAATTAAGATTATCGATTGAGAAGCTAGTTTACGGGGGCGACGGCTTGGCGCATGCCGACGGAAACACGATATTCGTGCCGTACGTCTTGCCGGGAGAAGAAGTGCGCGCGGCGGCAAAGACTAAAAAGAAGAAACTGATATGGGCGGAGCTGCTGGAAGTAACAACCGCGGCCAAAGAACGCGGCGCGGCAAAGTGCCCGCACTTTCAGAAATGCGGCGGGTGCCATTACCAGCATATTTCGGCGGCGGAGCAGGTGCGGCTGAAGAAGGGTATCTTGCGGGAAACGTTGTCGCGATTGGGCGGCGTGACGTGGACCGGCGAGATTCAAGAGCACACGGCGGAGCCTTATGGATACCGGAACCGCGCGCAGTGGGCGGTGCGCAGCGGAATGCCGCGCGCGCTGGGATATTTTCTACCGCAGAGCTCGACGATTGTGCCGATTGACGAGTGCCCCGTGCTTTCTCCGGGACTCGCTCGCCTATTCGGCCAACTGCAAGAAATGGCTCGCGCGGGAACGCTGCCCACCGGGATTTTGGAAATTGAGGCATTCGCGGACTCCGCGGATGAGAAATTCGCGCTGAATGTGGCCTTCGACAAATATCCAAAGCCCGCGGCGGAGTTGGCCGCCGAACTGCGAACCGCGTTGCCGCAAATCGAGAGCTTGTTGCTGCTGGATCAGAAGAAAAACCGGTTTGAATTGACGGGGCCGGGATTCCTGGTCCAGGAAGCCGGCGGATACAAATACAAAGTGAGCCATCTCTCGTTTTTCCAGGTGAACCGTTTCCTGATCGAGGATCTGCTGAAGACGGTGACAGCGAATGCGAAAGGTGGCTTGGCGCTGGATTTGTATTCGGGCGTCGGTTTTTTCACGTTGCCGCTGGCGAAGGCGTTTCAAAAGGTCGTGAGTGTGGACGCAAATCTGGCGGCCACGCGGGATTTGTACGCCAACGCGGGAGACGCGGGCCTGACCGTCACTTCGCACAACGATCATGTTGAAGATTTTCTGAAAAAGACCGAAGAGAAGCCGGACTTCGTTGTCCTGGATCCTCCGCGCGCCGGACTGGGAGCGGAGGCAGCGGCAAAGCTTGCGGGGCTGGGCGCTCCGGAGTTTGTGTATCTTTCGTGCGATCCTTCGACGCTGGCGCGCGACCTGGCCGTGCTGCTGGGGACTGCAAGGAAGCAAAACGAGGTTGCCGCGCCCAGCTTCAAGTATGAGATTACCGAGATGCACTTGTTCGATCTGTTTCCGCAAACATTTCACATCGAAACTCTTGTTAGGCTGAGACGCGCGCCATGAGGCTGCCGGCCTTGACGATTGCCTCGGCCTTCGCCTGCGGTATCGTTCTTGGCCTGTACGCAGGTGAGACTCATGCGGCTTGGTCGCACCCATTTCTTGTAGTGTTTTTTGCCCTCGCTGGAATTCTTATTTTGGCGGGAGTCCTGCTGACAAAGCGTGATCTTCTGTTTCTTGGAGCCGCTGCTTCGCTTTTGAGCTGGGCAATCCTCGGCGTGCTGAGTGAGCGCATCGCGGATCAACCGCGCCCCGCGGACCACATTCTCTCGCTCGTCGATGCCGGGCAGATTCAGCTACGGACGCCCTTGCGCTGGCATGGCCGGCTGCGGGATGAACCGGCGCGTCTGCCGTGGGGCTATGGTTACGAGATTGAATTGACCAGCGTCGAGTACGAAAATGCTTTCATTCAAGCAAGCGGCGGCTTGCGGTTGAGTTTTTCCACCCATCCAGGCCAGCCAACACCTCCGGAATTGCACGCCGGCGATGAAGTGGCAGTGCTCACGCAAGCAAAGCGGCCGCAAGTCTTCAGGGATGATGGCGCGTTCGACCGCCGCGCGTATCTCGCGTCACAGAACATCGATCTGGTAGCAACGTTGCGGGCGCCGGAATTGATCGGGCGCGAGACGCCGGCTATTCCGACGATTGGCACACAACTGGCGCGAGCGCGGCATCGTTTGCGCGAAGAAATCGATGCGCTCTTCGCGAACAGGCCGCAGGTCGCAGGCGTGTTGCGGGCCATGCTCCTGGGAGACCGCAGCTTCGTGGACCGATCGGAAGCGACGGATTTTCAGAAAACGGGTGTATTTCATGTTCTCGTGGTGGCGGGATTGCACGTGGGAGCTCTGGCCGTATTTCTCTTTTGGTTGAGCCGCAAGCTGCGGCTTTCGCCGATTTTGACGACCGTGGTTACGTTGACACTACTCTTCGCCTATGTCGCCGTGGTGGAGCAGCGGCCCCCGGTTTTGCGAGCCGCGGTGATGGCATCCATCGTTGTCGTGGGAGGATTTTTTTTTCGGCGGCTGGACTTGCTGAATTCTGCTGCGGTGGCCGCCCTTCTTTTGCTGATCGCCAGGCCGATGGCGATTCGCGATTCGAGTTTCCAATTAACTTTTCTTGCGATTGGCTGCATCGCAGGACTGGGCGCGCCGTGGCTGGAGCAAACGGTGCAGCCCTACGTGCGCGCGCTGCGCGGCTGGCGAGATGTGACGCGCGATGCCGCACATGTGCCGCGGGCCGCGCAATTCCGCATCGATCTGCGCGCGCTGGCAAAATGGATTTCCGGGCGGCTGCCGAAGCGGCTGGCGCATCCCGCCGAAAACTCCTTATCCGGAGGGATCGCGTTCTCGCTGCGGGTCTGGGAATTGCTGGTGCTCACGATGGCGCTGCAAATCGGCATGCTGCCGCTGATGGCGCGGGACTTTCACCGCGTCACGCTGGCGGGGCCGCTCGCCAATCTTGCGGCGGTGCCGTTGACGGGTGTCATGGTTCCGTTGGGATTTGTGACGCTGGGAAGCGGACTGCTCTTTCCTGCTCTCGGAAAACTTCTAGCTTGGCCGCTCGCAGGGCTGACGGTCGTTTTGCTGCGCGTGGTGCAATGGGTTGCGCATTTTCCGGGTTGGAGCTACCGAATTCCCGGGCCGCCTTTTTGGTTGGTCTGCGTGTTTTTTCTTGCAGCGGGGCTGTTGGCGGCTGCATTCCGCACTACACACTCGCGGAGACGATGGATGGTCATGGGAACCGGCGGCGCACTTGCCGTGAGTGCGCTGATAGTGGCGATTTTCCCGTTCAGTGCGAAATGGGCAGCGGGAAAACTGGAAGTGACGATCCTGGACGTGGGGCAAGGCGATTCCTTGCTGGTGGTATCTCCGCGCGGACGAACCATGCTGATCGATGGTGGCGGAGCGTTTGTCGGCTTTCCCGGACATGAGGAGCACAACGGGATCGATCCGGGCGAAGAGGCGGTTTCACCGTACCTGTGGTCGCGCGGATTTCAGAAGCTGGACGTGGTGGCGCTAACGCACGCGCATCAGGATCATCTTGGCGGGCTGACGGCAATCCTGGACAATTTTCATGTGGAAAGTTTGTGGATTGGACGAGAGGTATCGTCGATGGCGTTGGCGAAACTCGAAGATTTGGCCAGGGAGAAGAAGATTCCCATTTTGCACGAGCTGCGAGGGCAGAAGTTTTCGTGGGACGGAGCGGAGGGCGAGTTTCTATGGCCGGAGATTGCGGCGGGGGAAGTGGCGCCGAGCGCGAAGAACAATGATTCGCTGGTATTGCGATTGAAGTACGGAAATCGGAGCATGATGCTTCCGGGGGATGCGGAGAAGCAGGCAGAGAGGCAGATCCTCGCGGAAAACAGCGAAGACCAGCTGCGTGCCGATGTACTGAAGATCGCGCATCACGGAAGCAAGAATTCTACAACGGAAGAGTTTCTTGCGGCCGTGCACCCGCGCCTGGCGGTGATCTCCGCGGGAGAAGATAACCCGTATGGCCATCCGAGTCCTGAACTCTTGGAACGATTGGAAAAAGCGGGCGTTCGAATCTTGCGGACGGACCAGAATGGAGCCGTCCACGTGTTGACCGACGGAGAGCGGCTGGAGATCACGTGTTTCGTGGCGTGCCCGGAGAGCGCCGTCGGCGGAGCTTCAGGGCAGGCGCAGACGCCAAAGCAGAAGTAGCATCCCGAGCAGAAGCAAGAATCCGACAGCGGCCTGCCATTCGTGATTTTTCTTGTACTGCGCGAAAGAAAATGTTCCGGCACTGCCAGCGGAGAGCTTCGCGGGAGTCCATCGAGGAAAGAAAAGCGGCACGGCGCGAGCGTATTCATCGAAGGCGGCGCCGTGGCGCTGGCGAAGCTCGTGCTCTTCCCTGCGCATGACCACGGAATAGAAGAGCGCGAAGTAAACACCCAAGACAAGCGCGGAATACCAGGAGTGCGTGGCGATACCGGCGCCGAGCGCGAGCAGAGCGCTGCCAAGATACAGCGGATTGCGCGTGTAAGCATAGGGCCCAGTGACGGTGAGCAGCGCCTGCTTGTGCAGGTAGCCGGCGGCACGCGCGCGAAGCAACAAACCGAGAATTCCAACGAGAGTTCCGTAGAGAATGCTTTGCGGCGTGGGATGCGCAAGCCACAGCACGGCGATAGCCAGGGGATAGCCGAGGCGCACGCGATATCGGACGAAAAAAGCAGCGGCGCTCACGCGGGAGTTCCGATCTGGCGGCGCACGGCGTCGAACACCGCGTCTACATCAATTTCCAGCATGGCAGGATCGGGCTGATCGCCGCGCTTATAGCTGGTGACCGCATTCGGGCTACGCAGGACAATATTATTTTGGGCCGCGAGCGCATCGCGTTTGTCCATCGGATACGGACCGTTGCGGGCGGGATCCGTAGGACCAAAGAGCGCGACTGCAGGTGTGCCAAGTGCCACGGCCAAATGGAGCGGGCCGGTGTCGCCGCCGACAATGCAAAGCGCGTTGCGCAACAGAGCCATGAGTTGTCCGAGTTCACTCCGGTAGGGCAAAGGGTTCGCGCCACCACTTGCCGCCGCGACAGCCGCGACGAGTTCTTCCTCGCCGGGACCGAAGTTTAGGATGCAACGCACGCCGAGCGAGTTGTGAATCATGGAGCAAAGAGCGCCGAATCGCTCCGGAGGCCAGCACTTCGACCGCCAGCCACCGCCTGGGCTGAGAACGACGTAACGGACAATTTCCTTGGTATTGATGTCCTCGCGCACAAATGCTTCGTCGTCCTGCGAAACTCGCAAGCTGACCGTGGCAACACCTTGTTTGGCTCCGGCGCGCAGAGAGAGTTCACCATTTCGATCGGCAATGTGTGCGGCTGTGGTGTGCACGCGACCCGTGTAGAGGATGGGCACACCGGCTTCGCGGATGGTAGCTGAAGAGAAGCCGATACGCTTCCCCACCCCGCCCAGAAATGGCAGCGCGGCGGATTTCCAAAGACCTTGATAGTCGATGGCCGCGTCGAATTTTGTGGCGCGGATGCAGCGAATGATTTTGCGAAACGAAGCGAAGGAACGCGTCTCGACGGCCCACACCTGCGAAGTGAGCGCGCTACTCTCAACAAAACTTTTCCAGCGCGGGTGGGTCAACCAAACGATTTCCGCGGCAGGAAATGATTCGCGCAGCCCTGCAACAGCGGGAAACGTGTGCACGATATCCCCGAGAGAGCCGAGACGCACAACGAGAAAGCGCGGCTCAGGCACGCGAAGCCTTGCGAATGGAATCGAAGAGCCCGCGCGTCGAATGATCTTTGGGATCGCCGACGATGGCCACGCGAATGCCCAGGCGATCCGCAATGGCCCGTTCGGGTACCGTATCGGCGGTGTAGTCGGTGCCCTTGGCGTGAACATCGGGGCGCAAGACTTCCAGAAGTGTCTCAACATTCGGTTCACTGAACAGAACAACGTAGTCGACGGCACGCAGCGCAGCGACCAGCTGCGCGCGGGCGTTTTCGTCAAGGATTGGGCGGCCGGGACCTTTTAGATGGCGGACGCTGGAGTCGGCGTTGACGCCAACGACGAGGATATCGCCTTCGCGGCGCGCTCCTTCAAGGTAGCGGACGTGGCCGGCGTGCAGCGTGTCAAAACACCCGTTCGCGAAAACGATGCGGCGGCCGTGGCGTCGGTGATCGGCGAGGAGTTCGCGAAACTTTTCACGCCAGATGATTTTGGAAGCGGCGGCGCGCATAGGTCAGGCGGAGGCGCCGCTCGCTTCGCGGCGGATGGCCGCGAGCAGATCTTCGCGGGAAACCGTGGCCGTGCCGCGCTTCATGACCACAAGTCCGCCGGCAATGTTAGCGATGTGCGCGGCTTCGAGCGCGGAGGCGCCACACGCAAGCCCCAGGGTGAACGCAGCGAGAACGGTGTCTCCCGCGCCGGTAACGTCAACGGCCTGATCGCTGCCGTGCACGGGAATGTGCGTGAGGCGGTCGCCCGGCTCGAAAAGGGCCATGCCGTGGCGGCCACGCGTAACGAGGAGCGATCGCAGCTTCATTTCCGCGAGCGTCGCACTGCCACAGCGGGCAAGTTCTTTCAGATTTTGGCCGATAGCAGCTTGGTGAAGGGATTCGAGTTCGGCTTCGTTGGGTGTGGCGGAGGTAATTCCCGATTTCGCGTAGGCGTGCAGCTGATAGCGCGCGTCGAGCGTGACAGGCAGCTCGCCTTTGCGCTTCGCTCTGGCTTGACGGACGAGATCCGGAGTGGCCACGCCGAAACCATAGTCGGAAACCGCGAGCGCGTGCGCGGAACGCAATTTCGCGAAAAGCGATTGTTGCAGCTTCCTGCGGGCGCTCTCCGGAAGCGAAGATTGCGGCTCACGGTCAACGCGCAGCACCTGCTGCCCGACGGTGTGCGCCCAGCCGGCAAGGAAGCGCGTTTTCGTGGGAGTCGCCCAGCCTTTCACGCAATGAATCCCGGAAACATCGATGCGCCTTCCGCGAAAATAGGAGATGAGGGCGTGGCCTGCCGCGTCGTCGCCGACAGCGCTGATGGGGTGGACGCGAGCACCCAATGCGGCGAAATTGTTGGCGGCATTTGCGCCACCGCCGGGAACGAGCTGCGTTTCGCGATGACGAAGAATGAGCACGGGAGCTTCGCGGGAGACGCGCGAGATTTCGCCAAACTGAAATTCGTCGGCGACGAAATCGCCGAGCAGAACTATGGTTTTCGAAGAGAATTGCTCGACACACTCGGCGAGAGCCATAAGATCCACCGAAAGCGCTCCCGAACTTTTCACGCTTTGACGCTTCATTTCGGTTGCCTCAGAACCCAGTCGACCGCGTCGGTAAGAGTTTGCGCGACGTGGTCGGGCTGTATCGGCCATTTCGCCGCGTGCCAGGCCAGCTCGCCTTCGCCATAGCCCGTGCGCACCAGGATGCTGCGCGCGGCGGCGTTGTGGGCCAGCTCGAGGTCTCCGAAGCGGTCGCCGACAACGAAGGACCGCTTCAAATCGAGCGCATGCTCGCGCGCGGCGCGTTCGAGCATGCCCGGCTTCGGTTTGCGGCATTCGCAGTTGCCGGCACTCGTGTGCGGACAGTAGTAGATAGCATCGAGGCGCGCGCCCGCGGCGGCGAGTTCTCGCGTCATGATTTCATGCACTGTGCGCACCAGCGATTCCGGGTAATAGCCGTGGCCGACGCCCGACTGGTTCGTGACGACAATGACGGGCAAGCCGG
>JAYVMO010000101.1:0-2965 GCA_043758915.1 Acidobacteriota bacterium
CAATTCCCCCGACATTATATAGAATGAATCTCTCGCGGAAAGCACGGGAACCTTGATGACCGATGGGCTACACAACGCGCTCCTGATTCACAACCCCAACGCCGGCAACGGCGGGCGCGGGCGCAGCAACCTGCTCGACGAAGCGCGCCGCATCTTCGCCGCCGGCGGCATCCATACCGAACTTGCCGAAACCACCGGCCCCGGCCACGCCACCGAAATCGCCCATCGCGCCAGCGCCGAGGGCCGCCAGTTGGTCATCGCCTGCGGCGGCGATGGCACGCTCAACGAAATCGTCAACGGCCTCGCCACGCAAGCCAACGGCCAGCGCGTCCCGCTCGCCCTCTTACCTGGCGGAACCGCAAACATTCTCGCGAAGGAATTGCACATCCCCTGGAACATTCCGCGCGCCGCGGAAAAACTCATGCGCGGCCAAGTGCAAGACATCGCCCTGGGTCTTGCCACTCCGCTCGAGCAGCCCGAACGAAAAAAATATTTCCTCAGCGTCGCCGGCGCCGGCCCCGACGGCATGATCGTCTACTCCCTCGACCTCAGCCTCAAAGCCCGCTTCGGCATCCTCGCTTACTGGTGGCAGGGCGCCCGCGAAGTCTTCCGCTACAACTTCCCGCACTTCCGCGTCAGCATCCGCCTCCCAGCCCCGGCAGCGCCGCGGTTAAATCGCCATCCCTCACCTATGGAGCCGGATTTGCCTCCCGATTCCTCGTATGCGAAGGCCGCTTTGGCTAGCCAATCCGGTCCAACCATCGATCTCCCCATAAACGCTTCCCTCGTCGTCGTGGGCCGCACCAAAAACTACGGCGGTCCCTTCAAAATCACGAATGAAGCCGACCTCTTCAAGGACCAGTTCGAAGTCCTGGCCCTCACCACGCAGAGCGGTTTCCGCTACTTGAGCTATCTCCCGCCGCTCTGGCTCGGCAAACTGCGCAGTCGCCACGGCGTCCACTTCTACAAAACCGACACCGTCATTTGCGAGCCTCTCGACAAAAATCCCATCTACGCCCAGGTCGACGGCGAACCCCTAGCCCGCCTCCCCGTAGAATTCCGCATCATCCCCCACGCCCTCAAACTCCTAGTCCCCGCCCCCTCCCCGTTACCACGCCAGCAGTAGCCGCCGTTGGAGTGCGGCGGCTCGCCGCCGCCTTCCGAAGCGCCCACCGCCGCCTCGCCCCTTTGGAGTGCGGCAGTTTACCCCGACTCCCGTCGGGGCTCTGCTGCCGCTTTTTAGGTCGTCACCATCGCTTCGCCGTGGAGTGCGGCAGTTTACCCCGACTCCCGTCGGGGCTTTGCTGCCGCTTTTCCGTCATCACCATCGCCTCCCCCCGCAATTTCATGAGATAACCTTCCTCATGGACCCCCTCACCCACGCCCTAACCTCCTACTCCCTCAAGCGCGCCGCCCTCCCCCGCGCCAGCAGCGCCGTCACCATCGCCATTCTGCTAGCCGGCACCCTCCCCGATATCGACAACCTCAGCGCCTACTTCGGTCCCTCCGCCTTCCTAACTTTCCATCGCACCGCCTGCCATTCTTTCCTGGCCGTCCTATTGTTCGCCGCGCTCGCCACACTTCCTTTTCTGCTGCTGAACCGCCGCTCGCCAGAAAAACAGACCTCGCTCCCAACAGTTTTCTTCGCCGCTCTCGCCGCCGGAGTTGTCCATCTGCTCATGGATCTCTCTCAAAGCGAAGGCGTCCAAATCCTTTGGCCCTTCTCCCCGCGCCGCTTCGCCGCCGACTGGCTCCCGCACGTCGAGCTTACGATTTTGGGCATTCTCCTCGCCGGAATCCTGCTCCCAAAACTCATCGGATTGGTCACCGACGAAATCGGCGCCAAATCAAAAAGCCCGCGAGGGAAACTGGGCGCGACCATCTCCTTGGCCGCCATCCTTCTTTATATCGGCATGCGCTTCATTCTTCACGGCAACGCCTTGGCTACCCTCGAATCTCGCACCTATCGTGGCGAAATACCCCGAAGGCTGGCCGCCTTCGCCGAGTCCGGCTCGCCCTTCCGCTGGCACGGCATCGTCGAAACCGAAAGCGCCCTCCACGGCGTCGAAGTCAACCTCGCCTCCGGAGCCGAATTCGATCCCCAACGCGCCATCACCTCTTACAAGCCTGCACCATCCCCTGCGCTCGACGCCGCTCGTAACACCCCTGTTGCGCGTCAATTTCTCCAGGTCGCCCGCTTCCCCAAAGCCACCGTCGAGAAAACCACCACCGGCTTTCGCGTCACCCTGCGCACCTTCCCGTACACGCGCGACGCGAGTTCCGGTCGCCACGTCGAAGCCCTCATCGACACCGACCCCGCCGGCAAAGTTCTCTCCCAGGAACTCGTCTGGGCTCCCAGGTCCAAGGATTTCTGGCTAAAGTAGCACCCAGCTAAAAATCACTCTTGACATAAACTAACGCTTTGGGTATTATTGTCTTCGTACAAATTTGCGCTTGGATTGCGGGAGGTCTCTCCCGCATTTTCTTTTCAGACCATCCCCAAAGAAATGGGCATCCTGCCACACCAGACTTGGCTCTGGCACCACGCGTAACCACGCAATGCAGCAATCTGGTACCCGAATTATGTCTCCTTCCAACTCATTTAGAATCAACACTTACGAGGGCAATAATATACTTGACTAACCACGAGAATTCGGCTACTCTGGCTTCACCATGAAGCCTACAACACTCCAGCAAGCAATCAAGTACTTCTCGAATGAGCAGGTTTGCATTGATACGGTCGCGGCTCTCCGCTGGCCCAATGGCCCGGTCTGCCCGAAGTGCGGCGGCAAAGAGCACTACTATCTCGCCACTCAGCGCCGTTGGAAGTGCAAGGCGAAGGGATGTGCCAAACAGTTCTCCGTCAAGGCGGGCACAATCTTTGAGGATTCAGCCATCGCTCGGTCGATGAGCGCGTGGTGCGCGCACGCGCCCGACTCGCGCTGGTCGCGATCGGCCGCGACGC
>JAYVMO010000102.1:0-10977 GCA_043758915.1 Acidobacteriota bacterium
GCCCGAGCCCGCGAACAGGAAGTACTTGCGGGAAAGGGGAATTCTGGAATATGGTAAGGGCGCTGTATCTTGTTTCTTCTTGAGGTACATTTTCCCGGAGTGAGAAGTTTGCGGGAAACGTACCTGCTGCGCGTGGCGGCCATGCCTGGAAGCAATCAAGCGCTAGCTGCGTTACGCCCCACGGGGTCCGCCGAAGGCAGCCAGGAGTGTCCAGGCGGGCGCGTGAATCAAACGGAATTTGCAGGAACGAGTTTAGGGAGGAATACCATGCGTAAGTGGTGTGCAACTTTGGCAGTGGGCGCGCTCTTAGCGATGCCGGTAATGGGCCAGCAGAAAAGCACTGGCCCGGGCGACGAAGCCAGCACCAGCGCAGCTACAGCGGAAAAGACCGCCTCGGCGGCGAGGGTAACGGAGCCAACACCGGCGCCCGCACCGGCCCCGCGGAATCCGTTCGCCTCGACGGCGGGGCCGCGTCCAACTCCCTTCGCGGGGGCCAGCGCGGCAAAAAGAACCATGGACGACTCGGCACCGGCCAGGCTCCTGCCGCGTTATGAAATTGCCGGAATGTACGACTATCTGAGCGTCAATCCTGGCAGTCCATTTTCTTCGTTTGGCGGCCATGGCGGCTCCGGATCGTTTACCTACAACGCCTCGAAGTGGCTCGGCTTGACGGGGGAAATAGGCGGCAATCACTTTGAACGCAACCTGAACAACGGCACGACCCCTCCCTCCCCCAGCGATAAGGTGCAGGGCGGACTCACGACCTTTCTTTTCGGGCCGCGGCTGAATCTCCGCCGCTTCGACTACTTCGTTCCCTTCGGCGAGTTCCTCTTTGGCGGAGCGCACGCCGGTGCTCAAATGACCGGTGACAAGACGCAGGGCGCGTTTGCCATGGCCGTGGGCGGCGGCGTGGATATCGTGCTGCTCAAGAACTTGGCTTGGCGCTTCGCCCAGCTCGACTACCTGATGACCAATTTTTCGGGCTCGGCGCTTGGGCAGACCAGCCGGCAGAACAATTTCCGGCTCGGAACCGGCCTGGTGCTGCGCTTCGGAATTTCCAACCCGCCGCCTCCCCCGAATCATCCTCCCATTGCGGCCTGCTCCGCGAATCCTGCCTCGGTGTACACAGGCTCGGGTGACAGCGTTGCGTTTCACGTGAATGCCAGCGACGCGGACAACGATCCGCTGACGTACAGTTATACCGCCACCGGCGGCGCGGTCGATGGAACCGGCCCGGATGCACGCTGGAACTCGACCGGCCTTAGCGCGGGCGCCTACACGGTCAACGCCAAGGTGGACGACGGCAAGGGCGGGACGGCCACCTGTGCGGCGGACATCACCGTGCAAGCCAAGCCCAACCAGCCGCCAACGATTTCCTGCAGCACGGATCGCAGCCCGATTATGCCCGGCGAACGCACCGGCATCACCTCGGTTGCCAGTGATCCGGACAACGATCCGCTGACCTATAGCTACACCACCACCGGCGGCCAGATTGCCGGCAGCGGTCCCAAGGTGCAATTCGATTCCACCGGACTCGCGGCTGGCAGCTACACCGTGAAGTGCTCGGTCAGCGACGGACGCGGTGGCACCGCGGAGGCCTCCACGAATGTCGACGTGCAGCAGCCTCCTCCTCCGCCACAGGCCACCAAGGTCGGCGATTGCGGCTACGTCAAGCCAGGCGTCTCGCGTTTTGACAATCTCTGCAAGCGCGTCGGCGACGACGTGGCTCTGCGCCTCAAGAACGACCCCAACGCCAAAGTGGTGATCGTGGGCTTCGCCGATCCCAGGGAGCCCAAGGCTGGCAAGCTCGCGGAATCGCGCGCGGAACTGGCCAAGAAGTATCTCGGCGAGAAGGGCATCGATGCCTCGCGCATCTCCACCCGCACCGGCTCGGCATCGAAGGAGAAGGGCATGGAGAAAGAGAACCGCCGTGTCGACTTCATCTTCGTGCCGGAAGGCGCCACCTACTAAAAACACCTGACTGGTGAACCTTGACGGGTAACCAGTCGCAAAAGTGAGTGAAGCAACCGGGCTCTCTGAAGGTATTCTCAGGGAGCCCGGTTTATTTTCTGCGGGGTGCAAGGATTGAGCCGAGCACCGTGCGGAAACTTCGCAGCATCGTTGGCTTGATACTCGTTTGCGGTGGCTGCTCCTGGATGGGCGCAGTTCCAAAGCTGCATTCTTCCCGTTCCATTTTGGCAAGTCCCTGAGCAATAGCAGTTTACCCCTCATCACTTGATAACAATATTGACAAGAGTCCCAAAGTGGAATAGAACTCAGCCTGTCTTTCTTACACTTAAGTACTTGAGTTAGCAATAAATAGACAATCTTTCCGGAATTGGAACGGATAGTGCACGGAAACGGGTGCTAGCTGGAAAAGGGTGCTCCGGAATGAATGAAGAAGCCGCAGTGCGCCGTGAACCTGTCCCCATGAATATCCTCATCGTGGACGACGAACTGAGCATTCGCGAAACCTGCGCGGTCGTGGCCGGGCAGACCGGAATGCGCGCCACGGCGGTAGCCACCGCCGAGGAGGCCCTCGAAGTTCTCGAACAGTCGGCCATCGATATTTTGCTCACGGATCTGAAGCTCCCCGGGACCAGCGGACTGGAGTTGATCCGCCGCGTACACGACAGTCATCCCCAGGTCGTGGTGGTGGTCCTGACGCAATACGGCACCATCGACTCCGCGGTGGAAGCCACCCGCATGGGCGCGGCGGATTATGTCACCAAACCTTTCCGCATCGAGGAACTGCGTTCGCGCCTCGAGCGCGTGGCCCGCGCCGTGGACTTGCAGCAGGAGAACCGCCTACTGCGCGAACAACTGCGCACCCGGCCGGGATTTGGCGGGCTGATCGGTGTTTCCGAGCGCATGCTGCGCGTCTACAAAATGATCGAAAAGGTCAGCCAGCACGAGTACCCGGTGCTGATTCTGGGCGAGAGCGGCACGGGCAAAGAGCTGGTCGCGCGCAGCGTGCATTTTTCCGGACCCCGCAAAAACAAACCCTTCGCGCCGGTGGACTGTTCCTCGCTGGTGCCCACGCTCATCGAATCCGAGCTTTTTGGTTACGTGAAAGGCGCCTTCACCGGGGCCGTGCAGGCCAAGCAGGGGTTGCTGGAGGCCGCCCATGGCGGCACGCTGTTTCTCGATGAGATCGGCGATATGCCCGTGGACCTGCAATCCAAGCTGTTGCGCGCGCTGCAGGAGCGCGAGGTCAAGCCCGTGGGTTCCACCGAGCGGCGGCGCATCGACGTGCGCATCATCGCCGCCACCAACCGCGACCTCGAAGCGGCCATCCGCTCGGGAAACTTCCGTCAGGACCTGTACTTCCGCTTGAATGTCGTGCAGATGAAGCTCCCGCCGTTGCGCGACCGCAAAAACGACATTCCGCTGCTGGTCACCGCGTTCCTCGAGAAGTTTTCCGATCCCCAGGCGCCCGGCCGGGCCATCTCCGAGGACGCCATGCGCCGGCTCATCGCCTACGACTGGCCAGGCAACGTCCGCGAACTGGAGAACGCCATCGAGCGCGCCGTGGCCCTGGGCTCCGGGCCCATCGTCCACGTGGGCGACTTGCCTTCGAATTTGCAGTTTCCCGTCAGCGAACGCATGCCGGAAAAGGACGAGATCCTCCCTCTTGAAGAACTCGAACGCCGCGCCATTTTGCGCACCCTGCGGGAAACCGCCGGCGACAAATTGACCGCCGCGCGTATGCTTGGCATCGGAAAAACCACGCTATACCGCAAGCTCAAGCAGTATCACCTGGAGCATGCCGAGCACTAGAAGCCGACCATTCCGGTAGTAAATCAGTTTCCGAGTTCCCGATAATCCGTCCGGAACGCTGTCTTTCGCTTCCCAGAACGCGGCCCACTTGTCCGGTGATCCGACTTATCGGGATGCGGCACGAGCGGCCCATCAACACTGCCGCATTTCGGAGAGCCACTCGGCGGCCTCTGAGTTCCAAAGCTGTTTACTGCCGCTAACGTTTAGTGCAGAATCATCCTTATTTGGAGGAGGATAGAGATGCCAACGACGTGGAATATGAAAGGCGTTCTGATTGGAGCCTGCAATTGCGATTGGGGATGTCCGTGCAGCTTCGACGCACCGCCGACGAAAGGGTTCTGCGAAGGCGGTTACGTGTGGCAGATCACCGAAGGACGATTTGGTGATGTACCCCTCGCTGGACTTGCTCTTGCCTGGTTGGCGCATTCACCGGCCGCGCTGCATAAGGGAAACGTAACCGGCCTGACACTGATTGACGAAAAGGCGAATGCGGCCCAGCGAGCGGCATTGACCAAGCTGGCCGCCGGGAAATCGGGTGGGCCATGGACGATTTTCTCCGCTGTGACGGCGTATCCGCTAGGACCGAACTACGTTCCCTTCGAAGTTGCCGCCAAGGGTCTCGATAGCCGCGTACGCATCGGAGCAATGTACGAGGTGCAACTAGGGCCGATCTTGAACCCCGTCAACGGAACGGCCGAGGAACTCTACCTTGATAAGCCGACCGGATTCACGTCGAAGCGATTAACTCTGGGCATGGCGAAAGTAATGCGCCTCAAATCTGAATTCGAAAAGCTCAACTACGACCACTCCGGCCAGTACGGCGAGTTTTCTCAATTCGACTATGCGGGAGAAGCTGAGAGTTAGCTCTCCCTATGTACGACCCCGCGCGGACAGGAGTCCCGATCACCGAGAGCCCCGTGCAGGTATCCGCTCGGCCGCTCGAGCTTGAAGCGTGGCGGGCGCGCGCCGTTGCCTCCGGCGCGTTCGCCATCGCGGCCACCTACACTCTTTACGCCGCGCTTCACATGACGGGCGGCATGCAGATGCCGGGGAGCTGGACGATGCCAATGATGTGGATGGCCATACCCGGGCAGTCCTTAGCCAGCGCGGCGACGAAGTTTCTGTTGATGTGGCAGGCCATGATGGTCGCGATGATGTTGCCGTCATCTTGGCCCATGCTGGAGCTGTACGCACGCGTGGCGGACCAGGCGGGACACAGGCGGCCCTTACTAGATACATCCGTCGTCGCGCTGGGTTACTTCGCCGTCTGGGGTCTATTCGGTGGCTTGGCATTCGCGTTGGGGATCGAGATTTCGCGCGCTGCTATGACCTCCGTTCGCATAAGCCGGTCGATTCCCGATGCCGCCGGGGTCGCGCTCATTCTCTCCGGAGTGTGGCAGCTCACGCCATTGAAACAGGCGTGCCTGAAGCACTGTCGCGACCCATTACTGTTCCTGGGTCACGCGTACCGGCGCGGTACGTGGGGAGCGGTGCGCGTGGGGCTTCACCACGGTGCGTATTGCGCTGCGTGTTGTTGGGCGCTGATGACGATGCAGTTGCTGCTCGGAGTGATGAATCTCGCGATTATGACAGCCGTCGCGGCCATCATCGCCATAGAAAAACTCTGGCGACGTGGTCCGATGCTCGCGCGGCTGGTGGGCGTGGTCTCGATTGGCGCAGGGTTGTTCCTGATTCTCAAGGCATCCTAACAAACCACGCGAAAGAAATGTGCGCCGTTCTGCATAGTTATCGCGTGTTCACTTAATTTCTAACTATGCGCTGGGAAATAGTGTGACATAGCATTCTGGCTTCGTTTGCTGAGCCCAGTCGTCGAGCGTTCGAGTGGCCCAACTCCCGATTAACGCGCTAATCTGAGGAGTGCAGTACTGGTAAGGCAGATGCCCATCATCGTTCAGCCCGAGTGACGGCGTACCCGGAAGCTGACCCACCACCAGAATTGCACAGGGCCAGCGCCACGCAGTTCCCAGGATTTCTCTCGCCACTGGAATTTCCCACCGCTGCGTATTCTCTTTGTCAGGAGCACCGTCAAGGAAAGTACTCTCCTCTGTCCCTCCCTTCGCGGCCTCGCGCTAGAGCAGCCGTTGCTCTTGCCGGGCCGGTCGCATGCCCATGCCTCGACTGGCGTGACCTTCAGCGTTCGCCTCCTCCAGCGCATGCTGTTTTCGTACCCGGCTACGCTTTGCTTCCCGGTTAGGGTCCACTCTGGGAAAAAGCCATAGGCCAGTCTCGACATGGGATTTCTTCCCCTGCTTCCCGGCCCCACCGTCCCTCTAAATGATTGATTTCCAAAGGAAAATCAATCTTTTCGGTTGGGCACGTCAGTGCAAGGACAGGCCTTAGGTGAATCGCCATCTGGGTGCCCCTATGTTTCTCGGGGACTGAAGTCTCCCGGCGAACCGGGGCGGAAGCCAAGCGGTGCCATGAAGGTCTGGGGAAAAAAGAACGAGCCAGTTCCGGCCAGCCGCGGCATAGCACGCGCCGCTCTCGAGGGCGTTCCACGCGAAGAGCTGCTGCGGGAAGTGCTTCATGCACTCTCCGCGGACGAGTGTGCGGATCGTCTCGGTGTGTGGATCGAAGGCCCGTTGATTGCCGAGGAAGACGGCCAGGAAAGTTTTCGCGGCGCCGTGCTGGATCGTGGCGGTGAAGCCACACCGTCGGCATGGGCGCGGCTCTCGCCAGAGGCGGCCTTGCCGCCGGGGTTGCTGAGCGGTGGAAAGAGCGTCGAGCAGGAT
The DNA here is from genome assembly GCA_043758915.1 of Acidobacteriota bacterium. GTDB lineage: Bacteria > Acidobacteriota > Terriglobia > Acidiferrales > UBA7541 > Acidiferrum. The sequence continues at coordinate 6,534 of JAYVMO010000102.1, forward strand.
TTGCAGGGCTCTCCGCAAACGGCGCTCATCGGGCCGCTGGTGGAGATGCGCCGCGCGCTGTGGGTGCCGGTGTCCAGAAACGGGCGGTTGCGTGGCGTGCTGCTCGCGGCTACTCGAGGAAAAAACGAGGCGCTTCCCCAAGCGCATCTGGAGTCCGTCGCGTCCCAGCTCGAGATGGCCATCGAACTCGAAGAGGAGCAGCGCATCGCGCGCGAGCGGCACGCCGACACCAGTCTCACGCGCCGGGTGCTCTCGGCCATCAGCGGCGGTTCGCCTCCGGACGCCATTCTGGCGAATCTCGCCGAGAACTGCACGGAGACGGGAACAAATAGTACGGGAACAGCAGCAGCCTTTGCCGTGATCGGTGTGCTGCCGGGGCCGCCCGCGGAAAGCGGCGCGGTGCAAGAGGTTCAGTTCCACTGGAAGAGCGGCCGGGAGACCTGGACGCGCGCTGTCGAAAGCGAACCCTTGGCAGGTGTGTGGCGCAGATCCTTGCAAGAACGCAGGGTCATGGGGTGCGATGCGCACATGCCCTGGGCCAAGGGCGAGGTGGGCCGTATCGTGGCCATTCCTCTCGAGACCGAGGGCGCGCTCGCCGGTCTCCTGGTCGTGGGACTCCGGCCGGGCGCCGCCTCACTCGCTCTGTTGGAGCGCCTCGAATTGCGCGGGGTGCTGGCCGCCGCGGCTTTGGCACAGCGCAAGCGCCGCGAAGAAGAAGCGCAAAAAGCCGCCTGGCGTCAGGCGCTGCTCGAAAGCGGCAACGAAGCGGCCGTCCTGTTGGATGCGCGCGGGCAAGTTTCCGCTTTGAGCCGCGCCGCGCGGGAACTGCTGTCCGCGCGCGGCCCGGACGAGAAGGCCGGCGAAACCAGCCCGCAGCTGGGTGAGCATTTCGCACAGCTCTTTCGCGCGCGCGACCAGGAAAAAATCAAAGAGTGGTCCAGGCGAATTCTGGGCGGCGCGCACGCGGCCAGCCCTCCGCCTGGAGATTTGTTCGAAGCCGAACTGCGCAACGGGGTGCGCGTACGCGTCAAGAGCGCCATGCCCCCAGGGGGCGCACTCGCCGCCGTCTTGCTGGAGCCCGTGGCGGCGCGCGGCGCGGCGCAGCCGCCGTCCCGGGCCGAAGCCGAATTGCATGGCGTGCTCGATTGGCTGGAAGAAGGCGTCGTGCTCTTTGACGCCAAGAATAATATTCGGGCCATGAACATGCGCTTTGCGCAGATGGCCGGGCTGGCCCCGGAAGATTCAGAAAAACTAACCACACTCGATGGACTGATGGCCCAGATGGCCGAACAGGCCGCCGACCCCGAGAGTTTTCGGGAGCGCTGGCGGCAGTTGTCCCGCGGGATCGAAGGCGGCGTGCGGGAAGAGGTCCAATTGGTCCGGCCCTGGCCTCGAGTGCTCGAGAGGGCCGCGCGGCCCGTCCTGGATGCCGCCGGCGGGCGTCTCGGCTGGGTGGAAATCTACCGCGACTTGACCGCCCGGCGCATCTTCCAATCCAAGCTCCTGCAGACGGAAAAACTGGCCGCGCTGGGCCAAATGGTCAGCGGGGTAGCCCACGAATTGAGCAATCCGCTCACCAGCATCCTGGGCTACGCCCAGCGCCTGATGCTTCGCAACGACCTCGCGGGAGGCACGGAGGAAGCCGCGAAGATTCTTCAGGAGGCGGAACGTGCCGGTGCCATCCTGCGTCAATTGCTGCTGACCGCGCGCGAGTCTCCGCCGGAGCGCCGCGCGGTGGCCTTGAACCAGGTGGTGCTGCGCACCATGGAACTCCAGCGATTTGGTCTCGCTGCGGAAAAAATCCGCGTCGAGCTGGATCTCGATCCCTCCCTGCCCTACGTACGGGGCGATGCCGGCCAGCTCCAGCAGGTGCTGATGAACCTTCTCGGCAACGCGCGTCAGGCCATCGAACAGCAAGGACGTGGCGGAACTATCCGCGTACGCACCAGTTGCCTGGACCAACGCGGCGTGGTTCTCGAAGTGAGCGACGATGGCCCCGGTGTGCCACCAGCGATTATGGCCCGGATTTTCGATCCCTTTTTCACCACCAAAGCCGCGGGAGTCGGCACCGGCCTGGGGCTGGCCATCGTGCTCGGTATCGTGCGGGAACACGGCGGGCGGGTCCGCGTGGCCAGCCCGCCGGCTGGCGGCGCGGTGTTCTACATCGAGCTTCCAGCATCTTCCGCGCAGGCTTTGGAAACGGAGCGGCGCCGTTCGCTTGCGGAAGACAACCTCATTTTCAACCTGCGCGCACCCGCTTCCGGACCCGGGGAAAATCGGGGACCGCTCGCGCCCCCGGCGGCGCACACGGACTGGCGGGGCGCGCGTGTGCTGGTGGTGGAAGACGAGCCCACGGTGGCGCGGCTCATTGCCGATGTTCTCGAAGACGAAGGATTTCGCGTGGACGTGCTCCTTGACGGGCGCGAGGCGCTCGGGCGCGCCGCGCGCGAACCGTACGTGCTGGCCATCTGCGACATGAAAATGCCGGGGCTGGACGGCCAGCATTTTTACAAGACTCTGGTTCGCACCGGAAACCCGCTCCAGGAGAAGTTCCTGTTTGTTACTGGAGATGTGCTCGCGCCGCAGACCCACGAATTTCTGGAACGAAACCACGTGCCGCATCTGGCCAAGCCCTTCCGAGTGGAAGAGCTCACGGAGAGCGTGTGGCGCGTACTGGATCGTTGTGCTGTGGAACGCGCTGCGGCGGTCCCCGCGGCGACGAAGAGCGCAGTGAGAAATGGATGAACCCATGGATACCCGGGAACCGATGATTCTGGTGGTCAGCGATGACGCAGCGTTGTGCGCCGCGGCGCGGCGCGAGCTCGAAGCGCGGCAAGCAGGCCTGCGCGTGGCGGCCGTCAGCACCGTCGAGGCCGCCCGGCGCATTGTGGCCGATGCCGCGCCCGCGGTCATCCTACTGGAAGAAGCCTCCGCGGGAGCCGAACCGGAAGGTTCGCGGGGGAAAACGCTGTGCCTGAATGCGGCGGTCTCCTCCTTGACGGCGTACGCGCCGGTCGTGGTGATCGGGGAGGCGGGGCGGGAGAGTGAACTCGCGGCGCTGATCGCCGCGGGGGCGGCGGATTATGTGCCGCGGTCAGAGGACTCCCTGCCCGCGGCTCTGCTGCTCGTGGAAGGCCGCCTGCGCCAGTCGCAAAGCCTGGCGACCAGCGCGGCGCCATGCCACGCAGCCGACGGCGAAACCGGCAGCGAAGACGGCAGCGAAACCGGCAGCAAAGCCGGCATGGAATTCGCGAGCGACGATTTCGGCGAGGTGCTGCGCCACGAGCTGAACAATCCGCTGACGGGTATTCTGGGCAACGCGGAATTGCTTCTCGTGGAAGTCCGGCGCAAGAACGATGGAAAACTGCCCCAGGGCGGCCAGCAACGCATTGAGACCATCGCCGCGCTGGCCGTGCGCTTGCGCGAGACCGTTCGGCGCCTCAGCCTCGAGTGGGAAACCCGGCAAAGTGCGGTGCACTGACCCCAAGCGAGGAGAAGTTCCGCCAGCGGACCAAGGCAGCTCCTAAAAGTATTTAATAAATTAAGTTATTCTGTAATATATATCTCCAGGGAAAGAGAATTTGCGAGACCGAGGGTCGTTGCCGCGCCGGCCCTCTTCCTGTCCGCGATTCTCTTTGCAACGCTGGGCACTCCTGATAGGCTTACCGCACGGCGCTAGGCCCCTGTGGCACGCGCCCTTATCCATGAGCGAAACGCCAGTTCGCCAGAAAATCCCGGAGGTGTTCCCCGAATTGCTCCAGGGGCTGCACCTGCTGGAGGGGCGTTTTCCCGCTAAGGAAATTGCCCTGCGCGTGGTGCGCGCGGTCATGACCCAGCCGGGGGTGGCCGGTGCGCGGCTGTGGCGCATCGAGAATGGCCAGGCGCACGTGTGGGCGGTCGCGGGCAGCTTGCCGCCCGAAGGCCACGCGCAGACGCTGGCGGGAGCGGTGCTCAATCCGGAGAACGATTCCGCGGTGTGGACGGGCGCGCTGGGCAGTGATGACTTTCGCGTGCGCGTGCTGGAAGCGCGCGGCAGCGAACCCCTGGGAAAAGCAGTTCGCGCGCAACTGGATCTGCTGGCACGTTTCGCGGGGGTGGTGCTGGCGCTCGCGGAACGCCGCGGCGCCATGGAAGAGCTTTCGAGCATCGTGGAAGCCACCAAGCGCCTGAACTCCACGCTGGACCTCGGCGAGCTGATCCACATCATTTTGCAAATCGCCACACGGCAGACCGGCGCGGAGCGCGGAACGGTGTTCCTGGTGGACAGCGAACGCGGCGAGATCTGGTCGCTCGTCGGATTGGGGCTTGAACAGCAGGTGATTCGCTTGCCGCTGGAGCGCGGCATCGCTGGATGGGTGGCGCGCGAAGGAAAAGCCGTGCGGCTGGACGATGCCTATACCGATTCGCGATTCGAGCCGGAAGTGGACCGCCGGCTGGGGTTCCG
>JAYVMO010000103.1:0-4071 GCA_043758915.1 Acidobacteriota bacterium
AACTAGTTTTTCACTCGCCCCTAGTCATACGCCAGTCGCCAGTTCCTCAAAAGCCCATGATGTTGTAACCGCAATCGACGTAAATCGTTTCGCCGGTAATTCCCGAAGCGCCCTCGGAGAGCAGAAACGCCGCAGTCGCTCCCACTTCAGCGGGATCCACGTTGCGCTTCAGCGGCGCGCGTTCCGCGTGCGCTTTCAGCAAGTCGCCCAGCCCGGAAATTCCGCGCGCCGCGAGCGTTTTAATCGGACCAGCGGAGATGGCGTTCACGCGAATATTTTTCGGGCCCAAATCGTTGGCCAGATATCTCACGCTCGCTTCGAGGGCGGCTTTGGCAACGCCCATGACGTTGTATCTCGGCACGACCTTTTCCGCGCCATAGTACGTCAGCGTCACGATTCCGCCGCCTGCCGTCATGAGCGGCGCCGCGGCGCGCGCCACGGCAATCAGCGAGTACACGCTGATATCGTGCGCCATGCGAAAACCCTCGCGCGTCGTATTGACGAATTCGCCCTTCAATTCTTCCGCGGGAGCGAACGCCACGCTGTGCACCAGGCCGTGCAGCGTGCCGTATTTCAACTTCAGTTCTTCAAACAGCCGCGCGATTTGTTCGTCGGAAGAAACATCGCACATGAACCCGGCGGCGCCCGGCAAATCGTGAATCAAATCCTTCGCTTCCTGCTCGAGTCGCTCGTTCTGGTAGGTGATGGCCAGCCGCCAGCACGCTTCGTGAAGTTTCTGCGCGATGGCCCAGGCGATGCTGCGCTTGTTCGCCAGGCCGAAAATCACCGCTGTCTTTTGCGATTCGCTCATTCGTCAAATCCCCCACATGCCGGCTGGAAGCCGGCGCTACAAAATTCAAATGCGATGAAAAGCCTTCTCGATTTCCTTCAGCGAATACCGCAGCACCACCGGCCGCCCGTGCGGACAGCTCATCGGGCAATCCGTCTTCGCAAGCTCGCCGAGCAGCCATTCCATTTTCGTTTGATCGAGCGGCATATTGATCTTGATGGCCGCGTGACACGCGGTCGAAGCCGCGATTTTCGCTTGCAGCGTTGCGATGGAAATCGCCGCGTTCTCGCGCTCGAGGCCATCCAGAATTTCGGTCAGGAGTTTTTCCGCGTCTGAAGCAATAATCCCCGCGGGCACGGCCTGGATCGCCACGCTCTTCGGCCCCATGGGTTCGACTTCAAATCCGTTGGCAGCCAGTTCTTCCGCAATTTTTTCGTACGTGACGATTTGCCGCGGCGCAAGCTCAATGACCATGGGCATGAGCATGCGCTGCGCTTCGACTTTCCCTGCGCGCCGGGCTTCGAGGTGCTGCTCGAAGAGCACGCGTTCGTGCGCCACATGCTGGTCGACGAGCCACAGGCCTTCACCATTCACCGCCACGATGAAACTCGAGCTGACCTGTCCGAGCGGTTTCAAGTCCATGATCTGATCGGGCCGGGGAAGCGTGGCCGGCGCATCACTGTTCGGCGGCGCAAGATTCGCCGCCCAATCCGGAACCGCACGCTCTGTTTGCCCTGGGGCCATTGGCGCGCTAAATGATGCGCCTAAATCGAAGGAAAATCGCTGCGCGACAGGCGGCAGCAGCGCGGCGGTCAGATCAAATCCGCCGTCCGAGCCTACGCCCGAGCCGAGGCCAATTTCTTCCATCGGCGGAATCACCGCGCGCGGCACAGCGGAGGCCGCGGACGAATCCGAAAAAGTTCCCGATGAAAATGAAGTCGCAGGCGGCGCAACCGGCTGCAGCGCTATTCCCGCCGCGGCAGCAAAACTCGCGATCGGCCGCGCGCCCATCAGCGTCTGGCGGATGGCATCGCGCGCAAAATCGTGCACGAATTGCGAGCGGCGGAAACGCACTTCGATTTTCGCCGGATGCACGTTCACGTCGACTTCATCGTAGGGCATTTCGAGAAACAGAAGCGTCGCGGGAAAAACCGCCGACGGAAGAATATTGCGATACGCTTCGTGAATGGCGTGAAGAATCAGGCGGTCGCGCACCAGCCGGCGGTTCACGAAAACATAGATGCCGTTGCGGTTGGCGCGCTGCACCTCCGGGCGCGACGTGAAGCCGGTGACCGTAAGGGTGGCGTTCTCTTCTCCCTCTTCAAGTTCCGGCTCGGTGATGGCGGCGCGAAACGCGGCGGAGACTGCGGGGATTTCCACCCACTCATCCAGCGCTCGCCGGCCGAAAAGCTGGTACACGCGGTCGGCGAGTTTTTCCACCGGCGGGCAGTTGATGATCTCCTGCGTGGGCGTCGTAAGGATGAATTGTCTGCCGGGATTGGCAAGCGCGTAGTGCGTGGCGAGCGAGGCGATGTGTCCGAGTTCAGTGCTTTCCGACTTCAGGAACTTGCGGCGCGCAGGCACGCAATAAAAAAGATCCGCGACGCTGATCGTTGTACCAGGAGCGAGTCCCGCGGATTTCACGCCAACCAGCTTGCCGCCCGCAAATTCGACGCGCGTGCCTTCGGCTTCCGCTTCATCGCGCGTTTCGAGCAGCAGGCGCGATACTGCGGCAATGGTGGGCAACGCTTCTCCGCGAAAACCCAGCGTGGCGATGGAGAGCAGATCGTCGGCAGTGCGCAATTTGCTGGTGGCATGGCGCTCGAACGCCAGCAGCGCGTCGTCATGCGTCATGCCGTGGCCGTCGTCGATGACGCGGATCATGCGCTTGCCGCCGGCCTCGATTTCGATGCGAATGGTCTTCGCGCCGGCGTCAAGAGCGTTTTCGAGCAGCTCTTTGACGACGGACGCCGGACGCTCGACAACTTCGCCTGCGGCGATTTTGTTCGCCACCGCTTCCGGTAATATGCGTATCCGGCTCATTGACCCTTAATGGTGATCCCCAACTGGTCGAGTTGTTCCTTATCTACCGTGGATGGCGAATCGGCCATCAAATCCTGGGCCTTGGTGGTTTTGGCAAAGGCGATCACTTCGCGGATCGAAGTTTCACCGGCGAGGAGCATGACGACGCGGTCGATGCCCAGGGCGATGCCGCCGTGCGGCGGCGTGCCGTAGGTCAAGGCGTCAAGGAAAAAGCCGAAGCGGCGGCGCAATTGTTCCTCGCTGAGACCGAGCGCTTTGAAGAGGCGCTCCTGAATATCCTGGCGATGGATTCGAATGCTGCCGGAGCCGAGTTCGTTTCCATTGAGGACGAGATCGTAGCCTTTCGAACGAACTTCCCAGGGCGCGGATTCGAGTTTTTCCAAATCTTCATCGACGATGCCGGTAAAGGGATGCTGCGCGCTGACCCACTGCTTGTCCGATTCGCTCCATTCGAAGAGCGGAAAGCCGGTGATCCAGAGAAATTTCCATTGCGTGCGGTCGATGAGGTTGAGCGCTTCGCCAAGATGCAAACGAAGCTGGCCGGCAACGAGCGCAGCGGCTTCGGTGCCTTTGATTTGTTTTGCGGCGCTGACAGCGACGACTAGGTCGCCGGTTTTTGCTCCGCACACTTCGGCAAGCTTCTTAACGTTTTCCGCGCCGATAAGTTTTTCGACGGTTGAGGTCGTGCCTTCGGGCGCGAGCTTGACGAAATAGGCGCCGCGCGCGCCAGCGGATTTCGCTTTTTCAGAAAGCTCGTCGAGCTGTTTGCGCGAATAGCTCGCTGCGCCGGGAGCGGCCAGCGCGAAGACATTGCCTTCGATTTGCAATTTCTGTTTCGCTTCATCAGGAAACCACGAAGTCACTTCGTGCAGCTCCATGCCGAAGCGGAGATCGGGCTTGTCGCTGCCGTACTTCCAAATCGCGTCCTTGTAGAGCATGTGCGGGAAGGGCGCTTCGGCTTTGACGCCGGCGACGGCGCAGGCGCGCACCATGACGTTTTCAATCACGCCGAAAATGTCTTCCTGGCGCGGGAAAGACATCTCCACGTCGAGCTGCGTAAATTCGGGCTGGCGGTCGGCGCGAAGATCTTCGTCGCGGAAACATTTGACGATCTGGAAGTAGCGGTCGAGGCCGCCGATCATCAAGATTTGTTTGAAAATTTGCGGCGATTGCGGGAGCGCGTAAAACTGGCCGTGATGCACGCGGCTGGGGACGAGGTAATCGCGAGCGCCTTCGGG
>JAYVMO010000104.1:0-1502 GCA_043758915.1 Acidobacteriota bacterium
TGAAAGCCTTTTTCCTGTGCCAGCTTGGCCGCCAGCAATCCGCCGCCATAATTTCCCGCCGACTTGGCATCTCCCGTCCCGCCGGGAAACGCGCGCACGTACTTTTCTTCCGCCAGCAAACGAATCGGCTGGGCAAAATACGGCCCGCCCGGCGAAGTGAAAATCACGAAGCGGTACCGGCTCCCCGGACGCACCATCAAAGAATCGTCATTTCCAAAATACACCGGACGCACATACAGCGAGCCGCCGTCGCGATGCGGCACCCACTCGCGATCGATGCGAATCAATTCCAGCAATCCTTCGCGGAAAAGTTCCGCTGGAATTTCCGGCATGGCCAGCCGCGCAGCCGTGCGATTCAAACGCGCATGGTTGGACATCGGCCGAAACAAGGCCACACCGCCATCGGCGGTGCGATGTGCCTTGAAGCCTTCGAATAAAGACTGCCCATAATGCAGCGCGGTTGTCGCCGGGGAAAATGACATCGGCCCGAACGGCTCAATCCGCGCATCATGCCATTCCCCATCATGCCAATCCGCCACAAACATGTGGTCGCTGTAATTCGTGCCAAACGGCGAGTTTTCCCGCAACTCTTCCGTCAGCCTCGATTGATTCGTTCGTTTCACCGAAATCGCTTGCGGCATTTTCTTCTCCCCGGCACTCGCAAAGTTTAATCGCACCACGGCACTGCATAAAAACAAAAAGGCGGGCGACTTGTTCAGCCGTCCGCCCGGATACTCAAAAAATCGGTCGTCTTACTTCGCGGCCTTGGCTTTCAATCCGTTGTAGGCCAGCGTAAGCCGGGATTTGTAGCGGTTCGCGGTGTTCTCGTGCAGCACGCCCTTGGAAATCGCCTGATCGATCGCAGACATCGTAGGCTGCAGCAAATTCGTCGCTGCCGTCGCGTCTCCCGCGGTAATCGCCGTGCGCAGCCGCTTCATCACTGAGCGCACCCGCGTGCGGTTTGCCTGGTTCACTTCCGCGCGTTGTATAGATTGCGCCGCGCGCTTCAATACGGATTTTTTCTTCTTCTTTATTTTGGTAGCCTGACCTTGCGCCATCTATCGCTCCTTAAGCGTGTTCTTCAATCTTCTAGTTTGAAACCACAGCTTTCCTTTGTCAAACGTTTGCCGGGCTATACGCCGCATTCAGCCAGAAGCTGTAACTCACCACCGAATATTCTGCTCGGCGAAGTGCCGCCACTCAGCCGCTCAACGTCACCCGCTCCGAGGAAATTGCATCGATTCGCGCCTGGGCCAAAGCCCGCACGCCGCCAGCCGGCTAACAATCCACATCGCCAAAAAAATCGCGCGACAAAAAAAACGGCCCGGCGAGAGGGGCGCCGGGCCGCGAGAGAACGCCGTCCATGTTCCTATTTTTTAGGGGAAAACGAAAGCGGAAAATCAAAAACCATATTCCCGGCCGGCACGCGCATGGAAACTTCCCGCGCATTCGCGTCGCGCTCGAACCACAGCACGCCCGCCTCTTTCTGCCCGTTCGTCAGT
>JAYVMO010000105.1:0-9911 GCA_043758915.1 Acidobacteriota bacterium
GATCCAGGGAAGCGCGGAGTTCGCGCCTGAAAGCGGCCCAGCCGACGCAAATGCCCAGTCCAGCGAATCAGGACGGAACGGTTCAGGGTGGAAGTACCCGTAAATAATCCGAGACCACGAGGTCACCCACGGCTCGACCATCAGAATCTTTCCACCTGCGCGGAGGCAGCGAGCGGCTTCCGCGAAGAACCGCCGCACATCGGGCATATGGTGCAGCACATCCGTCATAACAATTGCTCGCAAAGACTTTTCGGCGAACGGCATGCGTTGCGCATCGGCGACGATTCGCACGCCGGAACTGGCAAAAGCCTCGGAGGTGATCAATCCAGGAATGAAACTTGCACAGTAGCCCCCGCCAGAACCCAATTCCACAACGCGGCCTTCGCCCGACGGAAGCTCTTGAGCCAGCATGGCGTACCACTCGTCATAAATCGCCTTGAGAATCGGCTTTGATGCAATGATTTGCTTCCGCAGTTCCGTCGTAGCCGGATCGTCCAGTGCAAGCGACGCCGTGAGTGGATGGGCGAGCAGACGGCGAAGGAGCGCGGCAGCCAAAGGAAACTATCCCTCCAGCCGGCGCCACGCATGCCAGCAGATGCGCAGCATTCGAAAACCGTTGGAAAACACTTTGGTCATCTTTGTGACCCCGTGAATTCGTTCCTGATAATGTATGGGAACCTCGACGATATCCAGGTGCAGCTTGCTAGCGCCAAACAGCAGTTCGTAATCTCCCCAGAGATCCTTGAGCCCCCAGGTCCCCAAATTCGGCTCCATGCGCATCCAATCCTTTCGCCACAGCACTTTTGTCCCGCAAAGGGTGTCCTTGATGCGCTGGTCCAGCAGAAACGAAAAGAGCAGCCCAAAGAATTTGTTGCCGATCATGTTGGCAACTTTCATGGCATTCTTCTGCACCGGGTAGACGAGGCGGCTACCGTTGATGAAATCTCCCCGCGAACCCACCAGCGCGCGCAGGAACATCGGCAACTCTTCCGGCATCACCGTCAGGTCCGCATCGAGGATCATCAGCACGTCACCGCGAGCAGCCCGAAAGCCGGCCCAAACATTCTCGGCCTTGCAAATTCCCGGGCCCACCACCAGACGAATGTCTTTCTCCGGGTAGAGCGTTTGCATGCGCCTCACTTCGGCTACCGTGCCGTCGGTGGACTTGTCGTCGCAAAAGAGAATCTCCGTGTGCTTGCCCATCGCGGGGATGCGCTCCACCGCCTGCTGCACGTTGCCCTCTTCGTTGCGGCAGGGAACGACCACGGAAACCGTAACGTCCTCTTCACGTTTTGAGCTTTCCAGCGGGCGCGCCACCATCACCTGCATCAGGCACAGTCGCCGCAACCCCGGCAGGCGCGCCAGGAACCCGTTCATCACGCTGGAAAACGCCGGAAGCCACTTCGGAAACAGCACCAGACGATGTTTGCGCACCGGCCGGAAGCCCGCCAGCTTCAGAAAACCGCGGATGTCGTTCTCGCTGATCCAGTTGGGCTCGACGAACCGCGAACGCAAGCCGATCTTGCTGGCCAACGCCAGAATGGGCTGCCACAAGAGATTGTAGTTGATGACGATGAGCTGCGTTTCGGGAGTGCAGTGATTCCGGATGCGTTCCAGGGCGCGAAGAATATCGACGGTGTCGAAAATATGGTTGAGAAGAATGTAGTCAAACGTTTCGTTCAGCTGTAGCGCTTCCGGATCACTCTTTGCAAAGTGTAGGTCGGGGTGCTGCTGGCGCGCGCATTGCACCATCGCTTCGCTAATTTCCACGCCCACGCCACAAGAGGGAATCAGCGAAGCGAGCAGATCGCCGGTCTCGCAGCGAACCTCAAGGACACGTTTGTGCGGCTCCACGATGAACTGCAGGACGCGCTTGAGACGGTCATAAAAGTAGCCGTTCGAACGAATCCATTCGCCTCGGCGCGAGGCGATGGCCTGCTGATGCTCGCGCCGGGCTTCGCGAATCTCGTCGAGCGCCTGCGGGCCCCAGCCCTCCGGTGCGCGAATCTCCGGATCCGTGGCGGTCGTCGTCACTCCGCGGCCTTTCCGCGCAAGGCCTCCAGCCGCGCCCGAGCGTCCGTCATTCCCGGAGCCAATTGCAAAGCCGCCGTGTATGCTTGCGCTGCTCTTTGCCAGTCTCCCTGGCCTTCGTACGCGCGTCCCAGCCAAAAGTAAGCAATGGGCGATGGAGCGATCCGCGTAGCGCTCAAGAAATCGGCGATGGCGGCGTCGAAATTCCAGGATTGCAGCTCGATCGTCCCGCGCCCGATATAGCTGTTCTGCTCGTTTGGATTCAGCGCGATGGCCGCACTCAATTCCGTCATTGCCGCGGGGTAATTCTTCACCACCAGATACAATATGCCGAGATTGTTGTGTGCTTGCGCGATTTCCAGGGGGTCGGAAGACGCGGCGATCGTCTGCAGATATTGCACGGCCGCCTCCTGCAGGCGGTTTTGACGCTGCAAGACGAGAGCAAGATTATAGTGCGCGGAAGCCAGCGTGGGAATCAGGCGCACGGCAGCTTCAAAGTGCGGAGCCGCGCATTGCGGTTCGCCCATTTCCATCAAGGCCGCGCCCAGATTGTTTTCGGCAATTCCATTGTTTTTCGTTACCTGCAGCGTGTGATCGAAGAGCGTATAGCTGTTCTGCCAGTAGCCGATCTGCGTTCGCGTCACGTAACCGTAGGGAAGGACCAAAATCAGAAAGCCCGCCGCGACAAATCCTTGGCTTAGTTGCAGCTTCGCGGCCCAGTCCGCCAGTAGCCACACGGCGGCGGCAAAAAGTCCAAGCATGGGAATGTACATGTAGCGGTCGGCCATTCCTTGCCTGCCGGATTGCACGAGTCCGATCATCGGAAACATGGTCCCCAGGTACCACAGCCAGCCCGTCAGCAAGTAACGCCGTTCCCCAAAGCGCCACACGATTCCGGTAATGGCTGCAAGCCCCAGCGAGGCGAGAATCACCGTCCACCAAGCCAGTGAATTTTCCGGATGCGGATAGAAGACCGCCAGATGAGCAGGCCAGATCGCCTTCCCGACGTACGCCAAATACGAATAGAGGACATTCTTTAGCCGCCAACTAAACGGCATCGCCGCCGCCAGCGCTCCTTCCTTGCGATGCACCAGCAGCGTCATCCAGCCAGCGGCTGCCGCGAGTGCAAAGAGTGGAATCTTTTCGATCGCGAGCAAGCGCAATACCGTCAAGAAAGATGGCCCGTCACCTTGCGCCTTCACATCAGGAAGCCTTCGCAGCGGCCAGTAATCGAGCAGCAGCAGCCCAAACGGCAGCGCGATGACCATGATCTTGGCCATTAACCCCAAGGCAAAGAGCAGCAGGACAATGGAATATCGCCACACGCCGGGCTTGCGCGTGTACCAGACATACGCCAGCAGCGCCAGAAGCAGAAACATCATACAGAGCACGGCCTTGCGTTCCGCGATCCAGGCCACGGACTCCACATTCAGCGGGTGGATTGCGAACAGAACAGCCACTGCGGCGCTGCGTAAGGTGCGGCCCGTGGCACTCCGGAAAAACAAAAATAGTAGGACGACGTTCAGCGTCTGCAGCAAGACGTTGGTAAAATGATGTCCGGCTGGGCGCAACCCGTACCATTGCACATCCAACATGTGCGAGATCCACGTTAACGGATGCCAGTTCGCGGCCTCATTGTTGGTATGGAAAGCCCATACGATGTTGGCCCAGCTTATCCCTTGCAGGACATGCGCATTTTTCGTCACATAGTCCGGATCATCAAAATTGACAAATCCATTTTGCAGGGCCGGGGCATAGAGAGCTGCCGTTCCCGCCGCGAGCAGGACAGCGAGCGTTGCGGCAAGGAGGCGGTCGGACCGAGTGTCCGAGCCAGGCGAAATCCGATCTTCACCGGTCACGACGCTCATCTCTTGCGGGATTTTCACGGCCGCACCGGGGCACCAGCGCCGAGCAGGCTCTGGCTAGAAGCGATACGGTGGCCGAGTTCAATGGCGGTGTTGCCATCGGCATGCTCGCGGCTGACGGCGACAAAGGCCTCGTCGACAGTCGACCCCCCGGAGACCGGGTAACTGATCCGATTCGAGGAATTGGCCGTGTTGGCCGCGGGCAAAATGGCCGATAATTTCTTCGCAGCTAGCATGAATTTTGCGGGTCGTCAAAGAGCATCATGGCTGAGCGCCGACCTTGCTGCAAGCATGGCCACGATATGCGTAACCTGTATGTCAATGCTGCGCTCGCATTCAACCGCGAGCAAAATCGTTTACCCAGGCTCAACGCTCGCGCCACTCGACAGCAAGCGAAACAGGTGCTGACATGAAAACGGCCGGTAAGATACAATGTGAGAGGCAAGTCACCACGGAGAGGTGGCAGAGCGGCTGAATGCGGCGGTTTGCTAAACCGTTGTAGGGGCCAAAACTCCTATCGGGGGTTCGAATCCCCCCCTCTCCGCCAGAATTCTTTATCGCCAATCGCGCTCCGAGAAATTTCCCTCGCGCTAAGTGCTATGTGCACAAATTACCAGGAATTTCCGTCACCGCTTGACGGTCCTTGGCCAACCACAAGATAACCCAGTAGATGGTCTGGGCTGCGTTTTGTGACACAATACCGCCATGATCGTCACCGCCGAATACGCAAATATCCCGAACGCTGGCGCCGCTATGCGTACCTTCGTGGCTGCTCCCAAAGCGGAAGGACGCTATCCTGGAATTTGGTGTTATTCAGACATTTTCCAACTCACGGGGCCCATGCTGCGCGCCTGCATTCGGTTGGCGGGATACGGTTTTGTAGCCGCGGCGCCGGAGATTTATTGCCGCATCGAGCCGCCGGGAACGGCAATCCCTTTCGATGATGCGGGACGCACCCGCGGTCAGGATGACGCGGCAAAGACGCCTGTCGCACACTTCGATGCGGACTGCCGTTCCGGCCTGGACTGGCTTGCGAAGCATCCCAAAGTCGCTCCAGGCAAAATCGGCGCGGTGGGCTTCTGCATCGGCGGGCACCTCGCGTTTCGCGCTGCTCTCCAGCCCGATGTTCGCGCCACTGTCTGCTATTACGGCACGGGCATTCACGACGGTAAACTCGGAAAAGACGCGGATGCGGGATCCCTGTCGCGAGCGCGCGAGATACGCGGCGAATTGTTGATGATCTTTGGCGCCCATGACCCGCACGTGCCCGACGAAGGCAGAAATACGATTGACCGCGCCCTGCGGCAATCCGGTGTGCGCTACAACACTTGCCTCTATCCCGCCGAGCACGCCTTCACGCGCGATGAAGGCCCGCGTTATGATCCCCAAGCCACCGATCTGGCCTTTGCGGAAATGATCCGATTGTTTCGAAAAGTTTTTCAGGATTGAACCGCGCGGAGAGAGCGCTGGCGATTCGGAGCGACGGTTCGAGTCTTAATTCTTTGCTCGCTCCCTAACGGCTCCCACGGAGAATCGCTCATGATTTCTGAGTCGAATCAGCCGCCAAAAAATATCTTCAAGAACCCTTTGCTGTACTCTTCCGCGACTCTAGCGGTCGCCTTTCTCATTGTCGTTGGAATTCTCGCCTCGCGCTGGCTGGATAACCGCCGCATCGAGCGCCAGGCCACCGAAGAGCGCGCCCAAAAGCAATTGGCACAGGACCGCGTCGCCCTGGAGCAGATGGGGGGCAAGGAATTCGCCATCCAGAATTTTTACGCCAGCCCCGGCGCGGTTCGCCGCGGGGAAACCGTGCAGTTGTGCTACGGCGTTGCCAACGCAAAAACCGTCCAGCTCGAGCCACAAACCAACCCCGTTTGGCCGTCCTACGCCCGCTGCGTCGAGGTAACTCCTTCCAAAACTACCACATACAGCCTCACCATCCAGGACGCCGCCGGCAACACCAAATCGCAAACTCTCGAAGTCAAAGTCCGCTGACGCTTCCGGGAGCTCATCGCAAGGGATGGTCCAGCCACCGCCACCAGCTCCCGCAAAGCTTGTCCCTTGGTTGCTCCGCGGTAAATCTTCACTCTTCCCCTTGTGGCCGCAATTCACCCGCATCTATACTGTTGGCTTGCGCGGGGTCCGGCGGCCATCCAGTATGCCCGGACTCCGCGAACACTTTTTAACAGCGCATTCCCGGTGAACGACAACCATGTCCGACCCACTCGCGAAAATTAAGAAGAAGCTCCTGGAAGAAATCGACCAACTATCTTACGAACTCAACGTCGAGCTTCCCAAAGAGATCGCCGTGGCCCGCGCGCATGGCGACCTCTCCGAAAACGCCGAGTACAAGTACGCCAAGGAGCGCCAGGGCTACGTCAACGCCCGCATCAGCCAGCTCAAAAGGCGCATGGGCGACCTCGGCATGCTCAACCTCACCAACATTCCCAAGGATCGCGCTGGCTACGGCTCGCGCCTCACCGTCCTGGATGTCCAGCGCGACATCAAAGTCGAGTACAGGCTGGTCAGCACCGAGGAAGCGGAACCGGAGAAGGGTTTCATCTCCACGACCTCGCCCATTGGCAAGGCTCTCCTCAACTGCAAAGCCGGCGATGAAATCACCGTCGCCACGCCCGCGGGCAAGAAGGAATTTGAAGTCGTCCGCGTCACTACCATTCACGAAGAGGATTAATCAGCTGCCTGGACAAACTTCCACCGCTTTGCCATTCTCATTTTGATGAAACCTTCTCTAATCGTGCATGGCGGCGCTTGGGACATTCCCGACGAAGCTGTTGACGCTTGCAAATCCGGCTGCCATCGCGCTCTTAGCGCAGGGTGGTCCCTCCTCGCCGGTGGAGGTTCCGCGCTCGACGCCGTCGAGGCTGCCATCGTCGTCCTCGAAGACGAACCGGTCTTCGACGCCGGCTACGGCTCGCATCTCAATGCCGACGGCCGCGTCGAATGCGACGCCATCGTCATGGACGGCGCCACGCTTCGCGCCGGTGCCGCTGCGGCCCTTCAGCGCATCAAGAACCCCATCCGCCTGGCCCGCAAAATCCTCGAACATTGCCCTTACATGATGCTCGTCGCCGAAGGCGCCGAGCGTTTCGCGAAGGACCAGGGCATCAAACTCTGCGCCCCCGAAGAACTCGTCACCGAAGCCGCACGCGAAGCGTTTCTGCGTTGCAGCAAGGACAAGCACGCCGCCGAACACCACCGTGGCCACGAACAGGGAACCGTCGGCGCCGTGGCCATCGATCAGCACGGCCATCTTTTCGCCGCCACTTCCACCGGCGGTACCTGCTGCAAGCTTCCCGGCCGCGTGGGCGATTCACCGCTCATCGGCTGCGGCTGCTACGCCGATTCCGAAGCCGGCGGCGTCTCCTGCACCGGCTACGGCGAAGCCATCATGAAAATTGTCATGGCCAAATCCGCCGTCGATTTACTTCGCCGTCCCGCAGTTTGCGTGGACCGCACCGCCGCCGAATCCTGCGAGGAATCTGCCGCTGATCTCGCCGCGCGCGCCGCCATTCACCTGCTCGCCAAGCGCACCCACGCCACCGGCGGCCTCATCCTCCTCGACCACCAGGGCAACCCCGGATTTGCCTTCAATACTCCCCGTATGGCCTACGGCTACGTCGCACCCGATGGCACCTTCCTCACCGCCGTTTAGTCTTCGAATGGCCCTGAGAAAAATCATCGGCTTTCACCAGGACGAGCACGGTGACTGGGTCGCCGACCTTGAGTGCGGCCACACGCACCACGTCCGCCACAATCCGCCCTGGACTCTCCGCCCTTGGGTGCTCACTCCCGAAGGCCGGCAGGCCCATCTCGGCCACGAATTGCCCTGTCCCGTCTGCGACACTTAACGCTCCCCAAGCCCCAACGCGCGCTGCGATGCATTGCCCCCAGCAAACTTCCTGTGCTAGCATCCGCCCGCTAGGAGAATGGACCAGTGGTTTTGCTTGTCCTTCGTCCCCGCGCAGCGTGGGGACCCAGGTACCGCGGCCACGTTCTCCTCCCTCAGTCTTGAACACGCCAGGCGCAGGCCCGCGCCTAAATGGTATGCGCCGGACCTTCGCCGGTGGTCGCTGGCGATCACACTATCTCGGAGGTTTGTATGAAGAGCTATCTCACCAAGGACATTCGCAACGTGGGCATTGTCGGCCACGGCGGCACCGGGAAGACGCAACTGGTGTCGTCGTTGCTCTTCACCGCGGGCGTGACCCCGCGATGGGGAAAAGTTGCGGACGGCAGCAGCACCACGGACTGGGACGAAGAAGAGATCGCCAGAAAAATTTCCATTCAAACCGGCCTGGCCTACGCGGAGTGGCCTTGCACTCTGTGCTCGGGAGCCAGCGTAAAAATCAATTTCCTCGATCTGCCCGGCTACTCGACGTTCATCACCGAAACGAAAGCCTCCCTCATTGCCGTGGACGCCGCGCTCATCGCCATCGACGCCCATGTGGGCGCGCAGGTCACCACGGAAAAAGTTTGGGATTATTGCATGGAGTACGACATTCCGCGCGCGTTCGTCCTTACCGGGATGGACCGCGAGCTGGCCAGCTTCGAGCGCTCCATGCAGTCGCTGGAACAAATCTTCGGGCGCAACGTGGTCGCCCTGCAGCTCCCCATCGGCTCCGAAAGAGCTTTCCGCGGCGTTGTCGATCTGGTGTCCATGAAAGCGCACTTCTGCAAACCCGATGGCGACGGCCGGGAAACGATGGAAGAAATTCCCGCGGCGCTTGCCGATGAAGCCAAGGAAGCTCACGAAAAAATCGTCGAGATGGTCGCCGAAGGCGATGACGCGCTGATGGAGGAATTTTTTCGCGAAGGCACCATTCCGATCGAAGATCTGATCCCCGGCCTGCGCCGCGCCATCGTCGGCGAGAAACTCATCCCCGTGCTGATGACCTCCGCGTTGCACAACATCGGCAGCTCCAGCCTTCTGGCCTTCCTGGCCGACGTTTTTCCGCATCCCGATGAACATTCCATTTATGGATACAAAGAACCGGGCGGCAAGGGCGACCCCATCGCCCGCAAATTCGACGACGCGCTGCCGCTCTCGCTTTTTGTTTTCAAAACCCTTGCCGATCCGTTTGCCGGGCGCATCAATTATTTCAAGGTGATGAGCGGCGTGCTGAAAAATGACGCCACAATCCTGAATTTCAACCGCAGTTTGCCGGAGCGTTTTCAGCACACACAAGTTGTACAAGGCAAGCAGCTTACGGAAATTGCGGAGCTTCACGCCGGTGATATCGGTGCCATCACCAAACTCAAGGAAACCACCACCGGGGAAACTCTCGGCGACAAAAACTCGCCCATTTTCTACAAGCGCGCGGCCCTTCCGGAGCCTTCCATCACCTTCGCCATCGAACCCAAGACGCGCGCCGACGAAGATAAGATCGGCGTGGCCATTCACAAAATACTCGAGGAAGACCAGGCGCTGCATTTCTCCCGCGATCCGCAAACCAAGGAATTCCTGCTCTCCGGCTCCGGTCAGCAGCACATCGAGGTGGTGGTCGCCAAGCTCCACAAGCGCTATCACGTGGACCTGACGCTCAAACCCCCGAAGGTCGCCTACCGCGAAACCATCCGCGGCCGCGCCGACGCCGAAGGCAAGCACAAGAAACAGTCCGGCGGCCACGGCCAGTTTGGCGTTTGCCGCATCAAGATGGAGCCCGCCGAGCGCGGCAAGGGCATCGAGTTCATCGATGACGTCTTTGGCGGCGCGATTCCGAAAAACTGGATTCCGTCCGTGGAAAGAGGAATTCGCGACGCCGCGGCGCGCGGCTATCTCGCGGGATTCCCGGTGGTGGATTTTCGCGTGAGCCTGTACGACGGCAAATACCACGACGTCGATTCCTCGGACATGGCTTTCAAAATAGCCGGTTCGCTGGCCTTCAAGGAAGCCATGAAGCAAGCGCGCCCCGCCCTGCTCGAGCCCGTCATGCACGTCGAGGTCTATGCACCCGATCAATACTCTGGCGACTTGATGGGCGATCTCAGTTCCCG
>JAYVMO010000106.1:0-4209 GCA_043758915.1 Acidobacteriota bacterium
TCAGCCGCGGAAGAAATTGCGGACGAGGAAGCCGACATTGGCGGGACGCTCGGCGAGGCGGCGCATGAAATAGGGGAACCAGTCCTTGCCGTAGGGGATGTAGATGCGTACGCGATAGCCGTCCTTTACAAGCCGGCGCTGCAAGTCGGTGCGCACACCGTAAAGCATCTGAAATTCAAAATCAGCCTTGGAGATCTGCTTCGCGGCAGCGTGCCGGATGGTCGCGGCGATCATGCGGGGATCGTGTGTGGCGATGCCGTGGTAGAAACCGCTGGAGAGCAGGAGCTGCATGAGGCGAACGTAGTTGGCGTCGACGTCTGTTTTTTTCGGGTAAGCAACGTCCGGCAATTCCTTGTAAGCCCCTTTACACAACCGGATGCGGCAACCGTAGGCGAGGAGATCGGTAATGTCCGCTTCGCTGCGGTAAAGATACGACTGAATGACCGTGCCGGCGGCGGGATTGCGCGCACGCACGCGCTTGACGAGCTCGATGGTGCGCTGCGTGTAGATGGAGCCTTCCATATCAATGCGCAGGAAACTGTCGTAGGCGACCGCGCGCTCGACGATGGAGAGGACCAGGCCTTCGCAAAATTCGACACTGAGGTCGAGGCCCACCTGCGTGAGCTTGCAGGAGACGTTGGCGTTGATTTTTTCCTTGGCGACGCGCTCGAATATTTCGAGATAGGCGTCGCGCGAATGTTGAGCGTCGGCGGTGGTGGCGACGTTTTCGCCGAGATAGTCGAGACTGGCCATCATCCCGGCGTTGTTGCATTCGCGGGCAGCCGCGATGGCTTCGTCGAGCGTTTCGCCGGCGACGAAGCGGCGCGCCATGCGGCGCGTGGTGCTATTGGAAGTGACCCAGTGTGCGAAGCTTTGACTTTCGGAGAGCTTGAGAAGTATCGAGTGGAGCATGGACTATGATTATGCCCGTCTGGAAAGACTCCGACTAGTCCTTGTGTTCTTCGAGAAACTTTTCCGCGTCGATGGCGGCCATGCAGCCGGAGCCCGCGGCGGTGACGGCTTGGCGGTAGCGGTGGTCTTGGACATCTCCGGCGACGAAAACGCCGGGGATGGTGGACAAGCTGCCGTGGCTGGCGATGAGGTAGCCGTTGGCGTCCATATCGAGCTGGCCCTTGAAGACGGCGGTGTTGGGGTCGTGGCCAATGGCGATGAAGATGCCATCAAGAACAATTTCGCGAGCTTCCTTAGTCTCCAAATGGCGCAGAAGCACGCCTTCGACGAGACCCTTGGGAGCGCGAATTTCCTCGATCCCATAAGGCGTGACGAATTCGATTTTCTCGTTGGCTTTGGCGCGGTCGATCATGATTTTGGAAGCGCGAAATTCATTGCGGCGGTGAATCAGATAGACCTTGCTGGCATAACGCGAGAGG
Source organism: Acidobacteriota bacterium (assembly GCA_043758915.1). Lineage (GTDB taxonomy): Bacteria > Acidobacteriota > Terriglobia > Acidiferrales > UBA7541 > Acidiferrum. Next base: position 1,392 of record JAYVMO010000106.1, read on the forward strand.
AAGTTGGCCTCCTCCATCGCGGAATCGCCGCCGCCGACGACGGCGATAGGCTTGCCGCGGAAGAAATAGCCGTCGCAGGTGGCGCAGGTGGAAACACCGTGGCCGATGAGTTCCCGCTCGCCTGGCAGTCCGAGTAAGCGCGCCGAGGCGCCCGCGGCGACGATAAGCGCGCTGGCTTCATAGGTGTCCTTGCCCGCGACAATTTTGAAGGGGCGCTTGGTGAGGTCGACTTCGGTGACCGCACCGGCTTTGAACTCCGCGCCAAATTTCTGCGCCTGCTTGCGCATGTTTTCGATTAGCTCCGGCCCCAGGATGCCGTCGGGGAAGCCAGGGAAATTTTCGACGTGCGTGGTGAGAGAAAGCTGGCCGCCGGGCTCGAAACCGTCCAGAACAATGGGCTTAAGATTGGCGCGCGCCGCGTAGATGGCAGCGGTGAGTCCAGCGCAGCCGCTTCCGATGATAACCACGTTGTGCATTCGCTGGCTCCTGGCTATTGGATTTGGTTACGGGTCCGCCGGATACAAGCCTGAAATCAGGTATTGTAGCATCCTCGCGCGGATGAATAGGAATGCGAGCAGAGCCAAATTGGAGAGGCTTTTTGACAGGGGACGTGTTGACGCTTGAGAAGGACACTCCTATAGTGCGAAGGAAGATTACAAATACCAAAGGAGAGACTACGCATGGATCCGCGCTATCCAATAGGGAAATTCGAGATGCCCGGTGAGGTGACAGCGGCACGGCGGCAGCAGGCCATCGACTCGCTGGCCGCGACGCCGGCAAACCTGCGGGCTGCGGTGAAGGGTTTGAACGACGCGCAACTCGATACGCCTTACCGGGACGGCGGATGGACGGTGCGCCAGGTGGTGCATCACGTGCCGGACAGCCATTTGAATGCGTACGTGCGGCTGAAGCTGGCGCTGACGGAGGAGAAGCCGACGATCCGGCCTTATGAGGAAGCGCGCTGGGCGGAGCTGGCGGACTCGAAAGTTACCCCCATCGAGGTTTCGCAGACACTGCTGGATTCTCTGCACGCGCGGTGGGATCGCTTGTGGCGGTCGCTGAATGCTGAGGATTTTGCACGGAAATTGGTGCATCCCGATTATGGGGAGCGCACGGTGGATTGGCTGCTGTTCCTCTACGAATGGCACGGGAAACACCACACGGCGCACATTACGGAGTTGCGCAAGAAAAAGAGCTGGTAGCAAATCACAAGAGATTCCTCGATGGCCGGGCGAAAAGAAGCCTCAACCGTTCGCATAGGAAGATAATCCCTTGCATGACACGAAAGTGGCGCGGGCGGACGTGCGTCGTGTAGGATAATCCAGCACACAAGGAGAACGCATGAGCCGAGCGGCAGGAACTTACGCCATTTTTGAAACTTCGCAGGGGAATATCGTCATCCGGCTGCTGGAAAAGGAAGCGCCGAAGACAGTGGAAAATTTTGTCGGACTGGCCGAAGGCACGAAGGAGTTCACGGACGAGCGAACGGGTAAAAAAGAAAAGAAGCCCTTTTACGATGGGCTGATCTTTCATCGCGTGATACCGCAGTTCATGATCCAGGGCGGGTGTCCTCAGGGGACTGGCATGGGCGGGCCGGGATACAAGTTTGCGGACGAATTTCATCCTTCGCTGAAGCACTCGAAGGCGGGAAAACTTTCAATGGCTAATTCCGGGCCGGGCACGAATGGCAGCCAGTTCTTCATCACCGTGGCGGCAACGCCCTGGCTGGATAACAAGCACACCATCTTCGGCGAAGTCGTCGAGGGGCAGGACGTGGCGGATAAGATTTCCAACCTGCCGCGCGATGCCAGCGACCGGCCGCGCACTTCCGTAACGCTCAAGAAGCTGAAGATCGAGCGCATCGCGTAAACGCAAAGTACGCACATGCTCACGCCAGAGCGGCTTCTCCGGTTTACAATCGAGTTGATTTTTATGTTGCTCGGAGCGCTGGTGATCTGGCTGGCGCTGGGGCGAGGTATTTACGTGGACCGGCACAGCGTGTCCTGGCTGATTCTCAGCGTGGCGCTGATTCTCTGGGGCGTACGTGCGCTTTACAGGCCGGGCCAATGGTGGGCGCGGTGGGAAAATTGGACACGCGGGCTTTCGTTGGCACTTCTGGGTGCCCTGATGATGGCGATTTCACGGGTTCCTTTTTTGATGGTGGGACCTTTGCTGGCTTGCGGTGGAATTCTTCTTGTGCTGCGGGGCCTCATCGGTTGCGCGCTGTTTTTCCGTCCCCGTTAATCGGCCATTCTTGCATTCTTCCCTGAACTTCCAATTAGTGGTCGGATTTAATCCGCGCCACGGACGAAACACTGGCGGCCGCGAAGGCCGCGGGAGCGCCGACGCTGAACTACGGAATTTTTCTGAATACGTTCATCAATTTCCTGATCGTGGCGCTCGCGGTGTTCCTGGTGGTGCAGCAGGTGAATCGCTGGACCAAGAAGCCTGCGCCGCCCGCGGCACCGACAACGAAAGACTGCCCGCAATGCGCGATGGCGATTCCGATCGCGGCGAAGCGCTGCGGGCACTGCACGACGCAGCTGGCTTAGGCTGCGATTTTTTTGTCTAACTGGCTGCGGAGAAAATCGAAAATGGACCGCAACGGTGCTGCGCCGCTAAGCGCGGCGTAGCGTAGCGAGCGCTGCCATCGTAAAATCCGTGCTAAGTAGAGGGTTTGCGTTTGCTCTGATTGGTTTCGAGGTGCGCGCGGAGGCGGACGACCACGGCGTCTTCCTGGCCGTCGTCGATTTCTTTCTGGACTTCTTCGAGAGCGAAATGGACTACATCGTGGTGGTGCAACTCCTGCGGCGCGAGG
>JAYVMO010000107.1:0-10116 GCA_043758915.1 Acidobacteriota bacterium
CGCGTCCGGGGGAAAGGGAATAAGGAACGCATCGTGCCCTACGGGAGCAAAGCCCAGGAAGCGTTCGATAAGTATTGGCCGCTGCGCGATCAACTATTGACGCAATCTTTTAGCGGGCGCCGCGCCGCGCCCCACACCGAAGCCGTGTTCCTCAACTACGCGGGGCGCCGGCTCACGCAACGATCCGTCGGCCGCATTGTGAAAAAATACGTGCGCCTCGCCAACGTCAATTGGGACTTGCATCCACACTCGCTCCGGCACGCCTTCGCCACGCACTTGCTCGCCGACGGCGCCGATCTGCGCGCCATTCAGGAGCTCCTCGGCCATCAGTCTCTTTCGACCACGCAAAAATACACGCACGCCTCCATCCGGCAGCTCATGGACATCTACGACAAGTCGCATCCCCACTCTTGATTCCTGCATCTATCCCTTTTTGTCCGTTGGCGGGTGCGCGTTACTCTCAAAGAGCTATCGGGGAACCTCAAATGAACTGGCGTCTTTCGTCCGGAGCTTTTTTCGTTCTAGGAGCCATGGCGGCGATGGCCGCGCCTGCTCGCGCCCAGGACAATTACGAAATTCAGGTTTACGGTTACGAGCAGGTCGAGCCGCACCACACCATGGTCGAACTGCATAGCAATTTCACGATTGACGGCAGCAAAACCGTTCTGGACGGTATCCTCCCCACAAACCATGCGCAACATGAAACCATCGAGATCACCCACGGCTTTTCCGATTGGTTCGAAACCGGCTTCTACATCTTCACCTACCAGCGCAATGGCAATGGAGTCCAGTGGGTGGGCGACCACATCCGCCCGCGCTTCCGCATCCCCAAGAAATGGAAGTGGCCCGTCGGCCTGAGTCTTTCCAACGAAGTCGGCTACCAGCGGCGCAAATTTTCCGTCGACACCTGGACTTGGGAGCTGCGGCCCGTCATCGATAAACAGCAGGGCCGCTGGTATTGGTCGTTCAACCCGGTGTTCGCCAAATCGTTGCATGGCGAGAGCGTTCATCAGGGCTTCGTGTTCTCTCCAAACGCCAAGATCAGCTACGACTTCACCAAGAAAATCACGGGCGGCCTCGAATACTACGGCTCGGTGGGGCCGGCGACGGAGTTTGCTCCCATCGGTTTGCAGCAGCACCAGATCTTTCCGGCCATCGATCTGAACCTCGCGCCCAATTGGGAAGTGAATTTCGGCCTCGGCGTGGGCGTCACGCACTCGACCGACCACCTCATCGCCAAAATGATTCTCGGCTACCGTTTCAATTTCTGAACTTCCCTATGGCATAAAATGAGACCGCTCACAGTCCGACAGTTAAGAATCCATGACGGTAGGAGCCTCTCGTTTAAATCTCGTTTTACTTCGTTGACGCATCCGGTGGGGAACCCGTATAATTAGAGTTTGTCTCTAGCTCTTGGAGGGCAGATGTACGCCGTTATTCAGACCGGGGGAAAGCAGTATCGCGTCGCGCCCGGCGACACCATCCGTATCGAGCGGGTTGCGGGCAACGTAGGGGAAAAGGTCAACTTTGGCTCCGTTTTAGCGGTACACACGGACGACAAGAAGATCGTGTTGGGCGCCGATGCCGGCAAAGCCAGCGTGAGCGGCAAAATCGTAGAACAGGGCCGCGCCAAGAAAGTTACCGTGCTCAAGTTCAAGAAGACCAACCAGTACAAGATTTCCCGCGGGCACCGGCAGAACTACACCGCCGTGCAGGTCAGCGACATCAAGTTCTAACTCTTTCTGTAGCTGCCGGGCTTCAACCCGGCAGTTTTCTCGAAAAGGATTACGTCATGGCACATAAGAAAGGCGGCGGCTCCTCTACCAACGGCCGCGATTCTCACGGACAGAGGCTGGGCGTCAAGCGCTTCGGCGGGCAGCTCGTCAACGCGGGCACGATTCTCATTCGCCAGCGCGGCACCAGGCATCAAGCGGGCGTCAACGTGGGACAGGGCAAGGACGATACGCTCTTCGCTCTGGTCACCGGCATCGTGAAGTTCGAAGACAAGGGGCGGCACGGCCGCTTCATCAGCGTCCAGCCAGCCGAGCAAGCCAAGTCCGCAGTGAACTAAGCGGGGCTGCTCTCCCATTTTGCTTCCGCGGTCCGGCCCCGCTGGACCGCGTTTTTTTTCAGTGCGGCCATGGGTTGGAAACGCAGCTCAGCGGCCCACCGGGAAAGAATTTCTTGTAGGCGCTGCGTCCGTGGGCCGGAATGATCGTCAGTTCCGGCACTTTCTCGTGCAGCTCGCTTAGGCGGCCAACGATTTCGTTCGCGCGAGCCATGTCATTGTCGCTGTCCTGCAAGATGAGGGATTTGCCCACGCGCTCCTGGAACCCGCGTTCGTCATCGACGGCGTCGCCCACGTAAAACAGGCGCCGCGCCGCTGACAGGTTCACGAAAATGCCCACGCTCCCGGGTGTATGGCCGCGGAGCGGCACAACGACTACCGATCCGTCGCCGTACAGATCGGCGCTCTCGTCAAATGTTTCATACGGCTGCGGCTTGAATTGCAGCGTCGGGGCGTCAACAGGAGGGAACTTGCGGGTATGCGCGGCGATAACAAAGCCCTTGGCCTGAATCTTGGGATCGTTCGCGAATTGCAGCTCTTCGCGCGTCAGCAAAACATTTTGCGGCGGCAGGTCCATCAGGCCGCCCGCGTGATCCAGATGCACGTGCGAAAGAATCACCCAGCGCAGTTTGGCGGGATCTTCGCCGATGCGCCGCAAGAGATCGGGTAAGGGCACTTGAGGATTCAACTCCCCGGCGAGGGATTTGAGTTTAAGCCGCAGCAAGAAGGGATAGACAGCGACCTCGTCGCCGAAATGACTTGAGTTGCCCGTGTCTATCAATAGATCGCCCGCGGGATGCCTTATCAGGATGCTTCCCGCCGTCGAGCCGAAGGAGAAGTTGCTGAACGTTTTGCCCGTCTCGACCCAGCACGCGGCGAGGCCGGGAACGGGCGTGAATAACGGAGCGATTCGCGCATGGGCCGGCGCCGGCGGCAACAGTGGCCTGCGGAAGTAGAGAACGTACAGTGCAGCAGAAAGCGCCGCCAGCGCGACAAATATGAATAAAGCAGCACACTTGAGCACGCGGGACATCGGCCAGGGCCTCCAGTATTGCTTTCCGGGTTTCGGTTGTTTGCTTATGTTATCTTTTTCACAGGTGCGCGCATAGCAGTCGAATTTCTTGGAGTCCTATTCCAGTGTTCGTTGACGAAGCAAAAATCTACGTGAAGGCCGGCGATGGCGGCGACGGCTGCGTGGCCTTCCGGCGCGAAAAATACGTTCCGCGCGGTGGCCCGTCGGGCGGCGACGGCGGCGATGGCGGCAGCATCTATCTGGAAGCCAACATCAACGACAACACACTGCTGCGCTACCGCTACAATCGCGAGTTTAAGGCGGAGCGCGGGCGCCACGGCGAGGGTTCCAACTGCACGGGCCACTCCGGCGACGACATGGTCTTAAAAATTCCTGTCGGCACGCTCGTCTTCGACCAACAAACCAACGAAACCATCGCCGATTTAGCCACGCCGGGGCAACGCGTCCTGTTTGCGCATGGCGGCCGTGGCGGGCGCGGCAACCAGCATTTCGCCAAGCCCTGGCACCAGGCTCCGCGCGAACATGAAGATGGTTTCCCCGGTGAGGAGAGGCATCTGCGCCTGGAACTCAAGCTCCTCGCGGATGTCGGTCTCGTGGGCTTTCCCAACGCGGGCAAGTCCACGCTCATCTCCGTCATCTCCGCTGCCCGGCCGAAAATCGCGAACTATCCTTTCACCACGCTCGAGCCCAATCTGGGTGTGGTAAACGCCGACGGCGGCACCGGCGGCCACGGCACGGAACTCGGCCGCACGTTCGTGGTTGCAGATCTTCCTGGCTTAATCGAAGGCGCCCATGAAGGCGCCGGACTTGGCATCCGCTTTCTGCGTCACGTGGAGCGCACGCGGTTGCTGGTACATCTCATCGATACCAGCGACTCCAACGAGGACGACCCGGTTCACTCGTTCGAGATCATTTCCGGCGAGCTACATGCGTTCAGCGACGCGCTCATCGAAAAGCCCATGATCGTGGTAGCCACCAAGCTCGACGCCACCACCGATCGCACGCGCCTCGAAGCTCTTCGCGATTTTTGCAATCACCGCAAACTCGAATTCCACGCCATCTCCGCCGTCGCCGGGGAAGGTGTCAGGGATCTCGTCCGCTCCATGGCGGACGCTCTGGACAAAATCCCGCGCAGTTTGCACGATTGTTCTTTGGACCCGCCGTCCGCAGGCGAGAGCGGCGAAAATGCGCCGGGCCGCGACTCTTTGCCCGCATCGGTCAAGCATTCATGAGAAAATTGTTTAGCTCACCCGCTTGGGAGGCGCATTGACCACCGTTCAGGCGCACTGCACGGTCGCGAAGCACCATCCTCGCAGCATCGCGCTTTTCGGCGGCTCTTTCGATCCCATTCATGTCGGCCACCTGGCCGTCGCCCGCGCCGCTGACCGGCGCTTTAATTTCGACGAAATCCATTTCATTCCCGCCAGCCGGCCGCCGCACAAGCTCAAGCAACACCTGGCGCCCTTCCCGCATCGTTTTGCCATGGTCTCGCTGGCCTGCGCCGAGCATCCGCACTTCGTCCCATCGCTCGCCGAAGCCGGTGAAGATTTCAGCGGCACGCAGCTGCACTATTCGGTGGACACGGTGCGCTACTTCCGGCACGCCTATCACGGCCAGGGTGACCGCATCTTCTTTATCATCGGCGCCGACGCCTTTCTGGACATTCCCATGTGGAAGGAATACGAAACGCTTCTCGGTCTTTGCGATTTCATCATTGCCAACCGCCCCGGCATCCGTCCCGAAGCTCTTCGCCTGGTCATCCCGCCCGATCTGATGGCCCGTCCGGACGCCAAAAAAGAAGCCGAAGCCGCCCACCCCTCGCCGGTGGTTGCCCATCTCCATCGCAGCACCGTCTATCTCCTGGAAAATGTCTCCAGTGATACTTCCGCGACCGACATCCGCCGCCGCGTGAGCCGCGGGCAGTCCATCCACGGACCGGTTGGCGCGCGCGTCGAGGAATACATTCTCAAACAAGGTCTATACCGATGAAATTCGAATCTCTGCCACCAGTCGTGCGCCTCGCCGTCGAGGCCGCGCAAAACAAAAAAGCCGCCGGGATCACCGTACTCGATCTCAGCGGCCTCGGCGCCTTCACGCAGTACTTCGTCATTTGCACGGGATTCAGCACGCCCCAGGTGCAGGCCATCTGCACCGAGGTCGAGGAGCTGCTGTACAAGCGCCTGAGCCGCTCTCCCGAACATCGCGAAGGCCAGCGCTCCGCGGAGTGGGCGCTTCTCGATTTCGGAAGCTTGATCGTGCATGTCTTCAGCGAACAAGCCCGCCGCTACTACGACCTCGAACGCCTGTGGCGCTCCGCCGAAAAGTTCGAGATCGCCGGCCAACCCGAGGGTCTTGCGTCGCAGGGGATACTGGAAAGGGCGGACGGGCGCCACCCGGCCCGCCGCGAATATATCTCGGACGAAGCAGTTTCCTGATGACTACGGAGCGATTGCCGTGGATCTCCGAAGATCCCGCCTCGCTTCGTCTCTTCGAACTCGCGCAAAAAGTAGCTGCCGCACCGACGACTCTCTTGATTACCGGCGAGAGCGGCACAGGCAAGGATCACCTTGCGCGCCTCATCCACGAACTGGGCCCGCGCCGCGATGCACCGTTCCTGAAAATCGACTGTGCCAGCCTGCCGCCGCACCTGGTGGAAAGCGAGCTGTTTGGCCATGAGCGCGGAGCCTTCACCGGCGCCGTCGAACGCAAGCTCGGCCGTTTTGAGCTAGGCGGCAATGGCACCATCGTCCTGGACGAAGTCGCTGCCCTCACCAGCGAAGCGCAGGGCAAACTCCTGCGCGTTTTGCAGGAACGTACCTTCGAGCGCCTCGGCGGCACGGAAACGCTGCACATCGAAGCGCGGCTCATCGCCCTCACCAACGTCGACCTTCCCGCGACCGTCAAGGATGGCCACTTCCGCGAAGACCTTTTCTTCCGCCTCAACGTTCTCGCTCTCGCCGTTCCGCCCTTACGCGAACGCCGCGCCGACATTCTGCCCCTCGCCGATCACTTGCTCGCCACACTGCGCGCGATTCACGGCCGCCCCAAAGCTGCACTGAGCGACGCTACCCGCCTCATGCTCGCAGCGTACCATTGGCCCGGCAATATCCGCGAGTTGCGCAACGCCCTCGAGCGCGCCGTCGTCTTCTCCCACGGCACTCATCTCGATCCCGCCGATTTCTCCGAGAATGTCCGCGCCGCCGCATCCGGAGCTGCAGGCTCAACCGCCGCCCTGCGTTCGCTCGAAGACGTTGAACGCGAAGTCATCACCGCCACGCTCGAAGCCACGCACTACAAAATCAGCCGCGCGGCCGAAATTCTCGGCATCAGCCGCAAAACCCTGCTCGAAAAACGCAAGAAATACGGTCTCAAGTGAAGATTCGCCTGCTCATGCTCGGCAAAACCCGCCGGCCTGAACTCCGCGCCATCCTCGAAGACTATGTGAAACGCATCAGCCGCTGCTTGCCGATCGAAATCACGGAAGTCCGCGACGAAAATGCCGCCCTAAAAAAACTGGATGCCGATCGCGCCGCCACTGTGGTCCTCCTCGATGCTGCCGGAAAGACCTTCGATTCGAACGCCCTCGCCAAATGGCTCGGCGAACTCCGTGACCGCGGCACCCGCGAACTCATCTTTCTATGTGGAGACGCCGATGGCTTCCCCGACGCCCTTCGCCAGCGCGCCCCTCAGCAACTTTCCCTCAGCGCCATGACCTTTTCTCACGAACTCGCCCGCGTGATGCTAGCCGAGCAGCTCTACCGCGCCTTCGCGATTCTCTCCGGCAGCCCCTACCCCAAATAGCGGCGCTCGTGTAAAACTCTAGCTACCATGGCCATCCGCATCGTTCCGGACCACAACTCGCCTTCGGCTTCCATCGAGATTCCTCTCGAGAAGCCGCTCCCCGAATACGACCTCGAGCAGCTCGAACAGCCCACGCCCCGCGACGTTGACGTTATCCTGGTCTCCCAAGGTTTCCGCGACCTCATCGACGACGCTCGCGGCGTCCTCATGGATCTCCTGGCTCATCCTCCGTTTCAGCCCAGCTCTCCAGAGAACGCCAATCTTGATTTCACGCATCAAGCGCCGCCTCCTCTTGAGCTAACACAATTGACCGGCGCTATTTGTCCGGGAGACGACGAGGTTTACCGCCCCGGCCTCTGGATCGTCCTGCGCGATCCGCATGGCAAGCCCAAGACGACGCTTCCGCCTGCAACTCAGGAACGCATCGCCGCCATCGCCGCCGAATTTGTCAAACGCCTCCAGCTCGCGTAGGTTTGTTTTGGCCGGGGCTGCGCACGCCGCTCCCTGATTCAAATCGCCGAGACGAGAACTCATGCCGGAAGAAAAAGGTCTTCTTATCGTTTACACCGGGCCGGGCAAGGGCAAAACCACTTGCGCGCTGGGCACCGCGTTTCGCGCCGTCGGACAGGGACTGAAAGTCCTGATGGTCCAGTTCATCAAGGGTTCGTGGCACTATGGCGAGCTCGACGCCGCCAAGATGCTCGGCGACGACAAGTTTGAAATCCGTCCCATGGGCCGCGGCTTCGTCAAAATAGGCGGTGCGGAAACCGATCCGGAAGACATCAAGCTGGCCCACGAATGCTGGCAGGCTGGCCGCGACGCCATCTATAGCGGGAAATACGATCTCGTGGTCCTCGATGAAATCAACTACACCATCAGCTACAAAATGCTGGATGCCGGTGAAGTCGTCGAAGCGCTGAAGAACCGGCCTGAACGTGTGCACGTCATCTGCACCGGCCGCAACGCTCATCCCAAGCTTACCGAACTGGCCGACCTCGTCACCGAAATGCGCGAGGTGAAACACCCTTACACCAAGGGTATACTGGCTCAGCGGGGGATCGACTATTAAGGGTTCGGCATTAGCAGTTTGTTGTAGGGGCCCGGCATTCTCAGGCTGTCATCCTGAGGCGAACCGGCGAGGTTCGCCGAAGGATCTCAACGGCGGCGCCTTGGTTGCCAATTCAGGGATCACGGACTTTCAACTTTAAACTGTCAACTTTTAACTTCTTCTATGGCCTGGTTTAAGCGCGACAAAAAATCGATCGAACAAACCACCCCGCCCGAGGAGCGCCGCGTGCGCACCGAAGGCCTGTGGGTCAAGTGCGATTCCTGCCGCACCATCGTCTTCCGAAAAGACCTCGAAGCCAATCTCTTTGTCTGCCCCAAGTGTCAGTTCCATTTCAAAATGAGCGCCCAGCAGCGCCTGGAGATGCTCCTCGACGGCCGCTGGACCGAACACGATGCCGGCATGACCTCCACCGACCCGCTCAAGTTCGTGGACACTAAACCCTATGCCACGCGCCTCAAGGAAGCCCGCAAGAAGCTGGGCATGAACGACGCGGTCATCACTGCCGAGGGCCAGCTCAACGGGCGTTCCGTGGTCTGCTGCGCCATGGAATTTCGTTTCATCGGAGGTTCGATGGGCGCCGTCGTTGGGGAAAAGGTCACGCGCGGCATCGAACTGGCCATCGAGACGCGCCAGCCCTTTATCGCCGTCTCCTGCTCGGGCGGCGCGCGCATGATGGAAGGCACCATCAGCCTGATGCAGCTTGCCAAAGTTTCCGCCGCGCTTGGCCGGCTTGACGAAGAGAAACTCCCTTACATTTCTTTGCTGACGGATCCCACAACGGGTGGAGTCACCGCCAGCTTCGCCATGCTCGGCGACCTCAACATCGCCGAACCCGGCGCGCTCATCGGCTTCGCCGGTCCGCGCGTCATCGAGCAGACCATCCGCCAGAAACTCCCCGAAGGCTTTCAACGCTCGGAATTTCTCCTCGAACACGGCTTCCTCGACGCCGTCGTTCCCCGCAAAGAGCTCAAGTCCTTCATCGCCAACGCTCTCGACCTCCTGTTGAGCTGAAATGAATTACGAAGCCGCCGTTCGTTATCTCCTTTCTCTTGGCAGGGAATTGGCTGCGCCAACGCAGGCCGCCGCGGCAAAGTTTGACCTGGAAAACATCACCGTCCTCGCCGAACACCTCGGTCGGCCCGACCGCGCTTATCCCTCCGTGCACATAGCAGGCACCAACGGCAAAGGCTCGACCGCGGCGTTTCTCGAATCGATTCTTCGCCACGCCGGTTTCCGCACCGGACTCAATACTTCGCCGCACCTCGAGAAGATCAACGAGCGCATCCGCATCAACGGGGAAGAGATCAGCGACGAAGCTTTCGCGGAAACGCTCACGCGGATGCAAAGTTGCATCGAGGAATTACTCGCGGCGGGCAAGCTCCGCGCACATCCGACCTATTTCGAATGCGTCACCGCCATGGCCTTCGCATTCTTCGCCCGTGAACGCATCGAATTCGGTGTCTTTGAAGTTGGCCTCGGTGGCCGCCTCGACGCCACCAATATCCTTACGCCCGTCGTTTCCATCATCACGCGCATCGACTTCGACCATGAAAATTTTCTCGGCCATTCGCTCCGCGAAATCGCCGCCGAAAAAGCCGGCATCCTCAAGCTCGCCGTGCCTGTTGTTCTCGCCGGCCAGCGCCCCGAAGTTCGCGAAGTTGTTCTCGCTCGCGCCAAAGAACTGCGCTGCTCGGTCATCGACATCAGCGCCGCGTATCATGTCGAACAGGAGTCCATGGAAGAAAGTTACGTCCGCGCGTGTGTCACCGAAACTGCATCCGGCGAGTCATTCGAAATCGCTCCAAGCCTTCCCGGCCGGTTTCAGTTGCAAAATGCCATCAACGCCCTCGCCGCGGTGCGCCTGCTACACGCGCGCGGTTTTCGCATCTCCACTGAGTCCATTGCAGATGGCATCGCCACCGCCGTCTGGCCCGGCCGCCTCGAAAAGCTGCAATCGAATCCCGACGTCTACCTCGACGGCGCGCACAATCCTTCCGCCGCCCGCGAACTCTCCGATTTCCTCGAACAAAATTTCCGCAATCGCAAAATCTGGCTTCTCTACGCCGCGCTCCGCGACAAAGCCGTCGACGAAATCGCCGGCCTTCTTTTCCCCCATGCAGCAGAAGTTCTCTTCACCGAGCCGCG
>JAYVMO010000108.1:0-5818 GCA_043758915.1 Acidobacteriota bacterium
GACTACCGCCGGGGACTCTCTTGTCTGCGCAAACTCCCTCGACCAGCGCGCGGAGGCCAGCAGCGCACAGAAGCGGCAGCTCTTCGTTGTAGCTGCTAACCACCTCTTGGTAGAGCTTCGACAACTTAGGGGGAAGGCGGAAGAAATACTTCGCGAGTCTGGTGGAGTGGGCACGCTTGGGGTGGTAGATGCTGTCGTAATAATACTTCCCATCTTCCCCGCTCCTCATATAGTCGGCGGTGTAGTGGTCCTCCATCGTGCAGGTGTCGCAGCCAGCGCACTTCCAAAGCCTGTACTCTCCCCACATGTCCGCGCCCTCGTCGCCCGTGTGGTAGCTGTGCGAGCCGACGAGAAAGTGCCAGGTCGGGTTCTTGCAACTGTTGCAGTAAATTCGCTGCGGCTTGGTTTCTTCCGCCACGCCTCACCCCCGCGGGCCGGATGTTATCACAACGTCACGATTAAGAACTAGAACGCCTCCCCGTCCTCCACCGAACCCGCGAGCAGCTCCGCCTCAGGCTCGTCGTCAGTGAACACCCGGTCAACCGCAGGCGCGGGCCGCGCAAAATGCACGCTCGGCACGGTTTGTCCAACGATCGTTGCTATCGTGTGTCCGATTTCCACAACTAGCATCGAAACGGCAAAGATCCAGGCGATCGGTCGCAGCCATCGCACACGGCTGCTTTCCGTGTGAAAGAGCGAGACACGCACCGAAGGCCGAGACTAAGTACTTGAATATAAACAAGTAATGCGAGAAATGGGCCAATAATGTGGTGTTTGAGAAAATAGGGCTTGACAGAAATGCGATCTCCGGTTACTATGCAGATACCTCAGTCGTACACCTGCTGCAATTTAGGGCAGGGCCTCACTGAGCGAGAAGAGCAGACGATGAGACACGAAGACAAAAGCCAAGACGGAATGACAGCAAGGCGATTGGTTCTCGTGGACTGCTTGATCGCGCGATCCTAAAGCAAACCGCCTAAGTTGTTTCGATCCAAAGAAATGCGTTGCGGGACGAGTGTTTTCTGGCCGCGAATGTGTAGCCTGCGGTGTAAAGACCCCGGCCAGCAGCGCCGGCTTGATTCGCTCTAATCCAAGGATCTTCGTTGGGGAGAAGTGTGCCCGGAAGGAGGTGAAATTGCGCGACGTGCTGTTTCTGTCGCACGCGAAGCCGAAGGATGCCGCGCAGGCGGCCGTTTGGAAGAAGCTCGTTGAGAACACGCTCGGGCCTCCCGATACCTGGGAGGTTGTCTTGTCTGCAGGGAAGGACAAGCGCGGGAACTTCAAACGGCTGATAGTGATTACCGATGAGCAGTCGCACGACAGAATCCTTGCCGCATGGACGCCGCGGGCATACGTGGTGAACGTGGCCCCGTACAAGAACGGCGTGAGCTACGGCAACGGGTGGCCGGACATTGACGGGTGGCCGGAGCGCATCGTCGACTACATCGCGGCGATGGAGGCGGAAGCGGCGACATGACCAGAACCCTGGACTCTGGGTGACAAACAAAAGGGCGCAACGGGGATTCCCGATGCGTACTTTTTCTTTGTGAACTGTGACGGAATTGACCGCTGACTCAGACGGGGGCGGACATGGAGCCGAGGAACTCCGCGTTGGACTTGGTCTTGGTGAGGCGGCTGATGAGCAATTCCATGGCCTCGACGGTGGAGAGAGGGCTCAAGACCTTGCGAAGGACCCAAATGCGGCTGAGTTCATCGGGTGGAAGGAGCAGCTCGTCCTTGCGTGTGCCAGAGCGCTGAATATCGATGGCCGGGAAGACGCGCTTGTCGGAGAGCCGACGGTCGAGATTGATTTCCATGTTGCCGGTGCCCTTGAACTCTTCGAAGATGACGTCGTCCATGCGGCTGCCGGTATCGATGAGGGCGGTGGCGATGATGGTGAGCGAGCCGCCTTCCTCGACGTGACGTGCGGCGGCGAAGAAACGGCGCGGGCGCTGGAGAGCGTTGGCGTCGATACCGCCGGAGAGAACTTTGCCGGAAGGAGGGGTGACGGCGTTGTAGGCGCGGGCGAGGCGGGTGACGGAGTCGAGAAGAACGACCACTTCGCGCTTGTGCTCGACGAGGCGTTTGGCTTTCTCGAGAACCATTTCGGCGACTTGAATATGCCGCTGCGGGGCTTCGTCGAAGGTAGAACTGATGACTTCGCCTTTGACGGTGCGTTGCATGTCGGTGACTTCTTCGGGGCGCTCGTCGATGAGGAGAACGATGAGGGCGACATCCGGATGATTGACGGTGATGGAATTGGCGATGGACTGCAGCATCATGGTCTTGCCGGTACGGGGCGGGGCGACGATGAGGCCGCGCTGGCCTTTGCCGACGGGGCAGAGAAGATCGAGCACGCGGCCGGTCATATTTTCCTTGGTGGTTTCCATCTTGAGGCGGCCCTGAGGATAGAGAGGAGTGAGGTTGTCGAAGAAAATTTTGCTGCGGGCGACTTCGGGGTCCTCGAAATTGACGGCTTCGACTTTGATGAGCGCGAAATAGCGCTCGCCGTCCTTGGGCGGGCGGACCTGGCCGGAGACGGTGTCGCCGGTGCGGAGATCGAATTTGCGAATCTGCGACGGAGAGACGTAGATGTCGTCGGGGCCGGGGAGGTAGTTGTATTCGGGGGCGCGCAAGAAGCCGAAACCGTCGGGGAGGCATTCGAGGACGCCTTCGGAAAAGATCAAGCCGTTCTTTTCGGTTTGCGCGCGGAGAATTTGGAAGATCAACTCCTGTTTGCGCATGCCGCTGGCGCCGGGAATGTTGAGTTCCTTGGCGATCTTGGCGAGGTCGGTGATGTTCTTTTCCTTGAGATCGGCAAGGCTGATGCTGGTCTGATTGTTTCCTTCAACGCTAGTTTCTTTCATATGTCCTTAACTTTTGTGATGAAAAATCGACCTTGAGATTCCGGATTGTTTACGGGGTGGCGCTCCGCACTGGCGGAAAAAGAAAAACCGGCCAGGAAGGGGCAAACCAGACTTTCCACAACCTGCGGCAGTGAAAGGCGAAAGCGAACCGGCAAAGGCTTTGGAGACGACCGGGAAGCAGTCGACCCGCAAAGCGAGCCGGGCCAAAAACCGCGCTGCTTAGTTGGTCAAGCTCTTGTCTTTCTCAGCGCCAGCGACGAAAGTTTCCGCAACGGGCGCAACCGCGGCATGCTCGAGCGGCACGATGGGCCGTTCCAGCGCAACCTGCAGCACTTCATCCATGGTCTCGACTAATTTGACCGTGAGACTGGAGAGGATCTCCGGCGGAATTTCCGCCAAGTCCTTCTCATTGTCCTTCGAAAGGAGCACGGTACGCAAGCCCATTCGATGGGCGGCGAGGAGTTTTTCCTTGACGCCGCCGATGGGCAGGACCTTGCCGCGCAAGGTGATTTCACCAGTCATGGTGACGTCGCGGCGAACGGGAATCCTCGTCAGGGCGCTGACGATGGAGGTGCAGATGGTGATGCCCGCGGAGGGGCCGTCCTTGGGGATGGCGCCTTCGGGTACGTGCACGTGAATGTCGAGGCTGCGGTAGAAATCCTTGGGCAGACCGAACTGCGCGGAGCGCGAGCGGACGTAGCTCATGGCGGCTTGCGCGGATTCCTGCATGACGTCGCCGAGTTTGCCGGTGAGGGTAAGGCGGCCTTTACCTTCCATGATAGTGGCTTCGGTGGAGAGCACGGTGCCGCCCACTTCGGTCCAAGCCAAGCCGGTGGTCAAGCCGATTTCGTTGTGTTTCTCGATCCAGAATTCGCGGAATTTAAGGACCCCGAGGAAATCGTTGGCGTTGGAGGGGACGATTTCGGCTTTGACGCTGGGGCCTTCGGTGACGACCTTGCGGGCCATCTTGCGGGAAATGTTCTGAATTTCGCGCTCGAGGCTGCGTACACCGGATTCCTGCGTGTAGTGGCGGATAATGTGGAGCAATCCTTCATCGGTGAAGGAGAGATTCTTGTCCTTGAGGCCGGTGGCTTCGCGCTGGCGTTTGACCAGGAAGCGCTTGGCGATTTCCAGTTTTTCCTGCTCGGTGTAGCCGGGAAGGCGGAGAATCTCCATGCGGTCCTGAAGGGGCTGCGGAATGGTGTGCAGGACGTTGGCAGTGCAGACGAACATGACTTTCGAAAGGTCGTATTCGACGTCCAAGTAATGGTCGGTGAAGGCGTGGTTGAGCTCGGGATCAAGCACTTCCATCAAAGCCGCCGACGGGTCACCGCGGAAATCCATGGACATCTTGTCGACTTCATCGAGGACGAAGATGGGATTGACAGTGCCGGCCTTTTTCATCATCTGGATGATCTGGCCGGGCAGAGCGCCGATATAGGTGCGGCGATGGCCGCGAATCTCGGCTTCATCGCGCACGCCGCCAAGCGAAACGCGCACGAACTTGCGGCCGGTGGCGTGACCGATGGACATGGCGAGGGAAGTCTTGCCGACACCCGGAGGGCCGACGAAACAAAGGATGGAGCCCTTGGGGTTCTTGACCAACTGGCGAACGGCAAGAAATTCGAGGATGCGATCCTTGACCTTTTCGAGGCCGTAGTGTTCATCGTTGAGGATTTTTTCGGCGGTAAGGATGTCGCGGATTTCCTTGGACTTTTTCTTCCAGGGCACGGCCAGGAGCCAGTCGAGATAATTGCGGCTGACGGTGGATTCCGCGGACATCGGGGGCATAAGCTCGAGGCGCTTGAGTTCCTGAATGGCCTTTTCGTGAACTTCCTTGGACATTCCCGCGGTGTCGATTTTTTTCTTTAGCTCGTCGGTCTCGCTCTTTTCGCCGCGGCCCAATTCCTTCTGGATGGCTTTGAGCTTTTCGTTGAGGTAGTACTCTTTTTGTGCGCGCTCCATCTGGCGCTTGACGCGGGTGTTGATGTTGCGGTCGACGTTCAGTTTTTCGAGCTCGATTTCCAGGATGTCGCCGATGCGATTGAGGCGCTCGAGGGGGTCGACGGTTTCGAGCAAGTCCTGCTTTTCGTCGACGGGGAGCTGGAGATTCGCGGCAATGGTGTCGGACAAGCGCGCGGGGTCGTCGACGCGCGCGGCGGCGATCATGGTGTCGTAGTTCAGGCTCTGCGAGAGCTTGATGAATTGTTCGTAAAGGCCGGTGATCTTCTGGACGGTCTGATCGACTTGCGGGGAAGGCTCGACTTTGGCAGTGAGCAGGCGCACGGTGGCGCGGAAGAAGCCGTCTTCGGTGGCGATGGAAATGGCGCGCGCGCGTTCCACACCTTCGACGAGGACCTTGATATTGCCGTCCGGCAGTTTCACGCTCTGCACGATGTTGGCGAGGGTGCCGACGGCGTAAATTTCCTCGGGCTTGGGGTCGTCGATGGAGGCGTCGTGCTGGGTGGAAAGAAAAATCTTCTTGTCGCCAGCGAGGGCTTCTTCGAGAGCGCGGACGCTGGCTTCGCGTCCGACGATGAAGGGGGTCATCTGTTGCGGGAAGATGACCATGTCGCGAACCGGCATCATGGGCACGCGCTTCATTTCCAATTTTTCGCGGTTGAACATGGGGCCCCTTAAGTTTATTTCGCGCGGCCATGAAGCAACCGCGCCCGCAGACAGAAAAGCGCAGCGGCCTAACCGGCTTTTTCGAGCAAACTCCAATTGATCTCGCGGGTGCGGACCATATCCGCGGTGACCACGAAATCGCGCACCTTCCGCTGCATGGGAAGGTGATACATCAATTCCAGCATGAGGTCTTCGAGAATCATGCGCAAGCCGCGAGCGCCGACCTTGCGGTGCATGGCCAGCTCGGCGACGGTCTCGAGGGCGTCGTCCGTGAAGCGCAGTCGGACGTTTTCGAATTCGAAGAGGCGCTGGTACTGCTTGAG
>JAYVMO010000109.1:0-6209 GCA_043758915.1 Acidobacteriota bacterium
GAGGACGTGGGAGTTTATGGCGGGGCGTTCAAGACCAGCGAAGGATTGCTGGCGCGCTTCGGGTGGGAGCGGGTGATCGACACGCCCATCAGCGAGAGCGCCATCATCGGGGCGGCTTGCGGGATGAGCTACCTGGGATTGCGGCCCATCGCGGAGATGCAGTTCATCGATTTCATCGCCTGCTGCTTCAACCAGTTGACGAATTTCGTGGCCAAGGGGCACTACCTTTGGAACGCGCCGGCGCCCATGGTGGTGCGTGGACCATCGGGTGGCGGAGTGCACGGCGGGCCGTTTCACTCCGCAAACCCGGAGATGTATTTCGTGCACACACCGGGGTTGAAGGTGATCTATCCTTCGACGCCGTATGATGCCAAGGGTTTGCTGAAGGCCGCCATTCGGGACAACAATCCGGTGCTGTTTTTCGAACACAAGTTTCTGTACCGGCGCATCAAAGGAGAGCTGCCCGCCGGGGACTACACCGTGCCCATCGGCAAGGCCATCGTAAGGCGTGAAGGCAAACACCTGACCATCATTTCTTATGCGGCGATGATGTACACATCTCTGGAAGCTGCGGAAGCGCTGGCCAAGGAAGGCATCGAGGCGGAAGTGATCGACTTGCGCACGCTGCTGCCGCTGGATGAAGAGACCATCCTGGAATCGGTGAAAAAGACCAACCGCTGCCTGGTGGTGCACGAAGACACCAGGACCGGCGGAATCGCGGGAGAGATTGCTGCCATTCTTTGCGAGAAGGCCTTCGGCTATCTGGATGGGCCGCTGATGCGCGTGACCTCGCTGGATACCCCGGTGCCGTATGCGCCGCCGCTGGAGGAATATTTTTTGCCCAACGCGAAAAAAGTTTTTGATGCCGCGAAGGAACTGGCACGGTATTGAGAGGAAGTTAAAAGTTGAATGGGGAAAAGAGGAAGCGTGGGGCGCGGCGCTTCTCCTTGTGGTTGCCGGCGAACTTTTAACTCTGGACTCTCGACTATGAACCTCTGAGCGAAAATCCGGGATCTAGCTTCAAGGAGACACACATGGCCGTAGACATCGTAATGCCGCAGATGGGCGAGAGTATTTTTGAAGGCACCATCACCAAATGGCTGAAGAAGCCCGGCGACAAGGTGGAGCGCGACGAACCGCTGTTTGAAATTTCCACGGACAAGGTGGATGCGGAGATCCCATCTCCGGCCGCGGGCGTGTTGAAGGAGATCAAGTTCGGTGAAGGGCAGACCGTGCCGATCCAGACGGTCGTGGGGGTGATTGAAGCCGCTGGTTCGACCGCCGCTGCGCCAGCTCCTGCGCCCGCGCCGGCGAAAGTGGAAGCGCCGGTTCCCGCAAAGGCATCTGCGGCGGCAGCTCCACCGCCTGCGGCCGCGAGGCCTGCGGCTCCTGCTCCGGCAGCGACCGCCGCGCAGCACGCTCCGGCGTCCTCGGGAGAGCGGATTCACAGTTCACCGCTGGTGCGGCGCATGGCCAAGGAGCAAGGGATCGATCTCTCAAGGGTGCCGGGCACCGGAGCGGGTGGGAGGATCAGCAAACAGGACATTGAAGCGGTGATTGCCGGTGGCGGTGTGCGCCCGGCCGCGGCGCACGGAGGGGAAGAGGAAGCGTACGCCGCCCCGGTAGCAGCGTCGCGTCCCTCCGCTCCACCGCCTCCCTCGGCGCCCGTTGCGGCGGGCGGCGCGGCGCATGGGGCGTTCGAATCGGCGGTGCCGCGCGAGAAGATGTACTTCGGCAACTACGAAGTGCAGCCCATGAGCACCATGCGGCAGAGGATCGCCGAGCACATGGTGGCGTCGAAGCGCGTGTCCGCGCACGTGTATTCCGTGGACGAGATCGATATGAGCAAGGTAGCCGCGCTGCGCGCCAAGTCCAAGGACGAATTCGAAAAGCGCTACGAGACCAAGCTGACGTTCATGCCGTTTTTCGTGAAGGCCGCGGTGGCGGGCTTGCGCGCGTTTCCGATACTGAACTCCTCGCTCGACGGAACCAACGTGGTGCTGCACAAGGAAATCAACATCGGGATCGCGGTGGCGCTCGATTGGGGGCTGCTCGTGCCGGTGGTGAAAAATGCGGACGAGAAAAATATCCTCGGCATCCAGCGCACCATGAATGATTTGGCGGAGCGCGCGCGTTCCAAGAAGCTCAAGCCGGAAGAAGTGCAGGAGGGGACGTTTTCGATTACCAACCCGGGCGTTTTTGGCGGGTTGTTCGGGTTGCCGGTGATCAGCCAGCCCAACGTGGGGATTCTGGGGCTGGGCGCGATCGAGAAGCGGCCGGTGGTGATCAACGATTCCATCGCCATCCGCTCGATGTGCTACGTGACGCTGACCTACGACCACCGCGTGGTGGACGGCGCCATCGCACACCAGTTCCTGCACAAGGTGAAAGAGACGCTGGAGAACTGGAGCGAGCCGGTGCTCTAGAAGTGGTGACTGGAGAAGCGTGACTCGTGATTGGTGACTCGTGGGGCGCAGCTTGCTGCGCCCTTTCTTTTTCGTGTTGCCGCCGATTTATTCGGCTCGCCGATTAGGCGCGTGGTTTGTCCACGCTCACGATTCCCGGCATGGATGACCACGTCGACGTGAAGGATTTCACCAGTCACCAGTCACCAAACACCAGTCACTGCAGCAGCAGGGGCTTGAGCTTGGCGACCCACACGGCGAAGCCTTCGAGGGGGATGGGCTCGATGCCCACGTCGCGGAGGGTGTCGCGAACGAAGCGGTGGCGGTCGTTGCCGTCGTTCAAGGCCACGTCGGTGACGGCGGCAAATTCGGTTTTGAGGCGCGCTTTGGCGGTGATGCGCTCGGCGGTATAGGCCAGGAGCTTGGCGTCGGCGGGGGCGCGGGTCACCGAAAGAGTCTGCACGAAGCCGCGCGTGCCGTTGCGGCGGTAGCTGTAGTCCAGGCGCATGGGGTCGCCGGGGAAGGTGTACTCCTCGGCGCGGACGGCTTTTTCAAGACGATCCCACAGGCGGGCCTGCTTGAAGACCTGTGAGCAATAAGAACGCACCGTGGCGCGGCTCCCGGGGGCGCCGACGCGGCTGGGAGCGCGCTGCGGAGCCACGTGATCGGCATACAGGCGCTCCAGTTCGGCGTCGAGGTCGCTGGCGAAGACGCCTTTTTGCGGCGCGAGCTGCAGGGCGTTGGAAAGCGTGTCGTCCCATTTGGCGAGGAGCTGCATCCAGTTGCCGTTGCCGCCGGCGGATTGAAAGCGGTCTTCGAGATCGTCGCGGAGGGCGCGCAGCAGGAACTCATCGGCCTGCGGATGCAAGCGCCGGACACGGTTGTATTCTTCCTGCTCCTCGATGAGGCGCAAGCGGCGTTCGCCGGTTCGCGGATCGAAGAGCAGCACGCCGATGTTGACCCACTCGTCGCGGACCAGATTCGGCGTATAGCGCAGGATGCGGTAGGCGCAGGCTTTTTCTTCCGGCGTGGCCGCGCGGCGCGCAGCGTCGGCAAAAGTTTCTGTCATCGTTCACCTTCCGTGCGTCAGACCCAATTCGGAAAAGGCTGGCGGTTGGATTTCTTGGCGTCCAGGATCAACTCGCGCACGCGCGTGCGGCGGCGGTACAGCTGTTCCAGCAGGCGCAGCAGCGCGTCGTAATCGTCGGCGTACCACGCGGGCGGGATTTCGCGGCTGATCTCGTCGAGGATCCGCTCGGTGATGCGCGTCTCCAGCCGTTCGATCCAGGGATGGAAGGATTCCATGCCGGTGACGCCTTGGTAGACGCGGTTTCGCGCATAGAGACCGCGCAGCGGAGCGTCGGGATAATTCCACTCGCCGGCGTTAAAACAGAAACCCTGGTCGATCATCAAAGCGCGGTACGCCGAACCTTCCTCCGGGAGAGGCCGATCGGAGTGCTCCCGTGTTTCCCGGAAAAACAAGGTTTGCCGGCCATTGGTGTTGCAGGTCCATTTGTCGAAGACCAGCATGCCTGCGAAGTCGTGCAGATTTTCCACCGCGCGCAACTGCTCGTCGGGGAGAAAATCATGCAGCGTCAAACGCCGCGGGTCGCCGGGATAACGGGAGGCGAACTGCAAACCGGGTTGGCACGGAATACGCGCGCGCGGCAGCTCCATGGACAGTTCGGGCGTCAAGCGGATTAAATCCTCCGGCACATCGACGATGGCTACGGGGGTGGTCGGAAGACCGAGGCGGGCAGCCAGCTTGGTGCCAAGCAGCTCATTGGCCAGAATGCGCAGGTGCTGCGGGTTATTTTGGAACTTGACGACGTAGTAGTGGCCGTCCGAGCAGCGCAGCAGGTGAGACTGCGCCCCGCCCCGCATCCGCCGTATCTGCTCAAGCGCCCGCAACATGCGAGGTTATCCTAATGGCCCTTGCAGCTGCGAGCAAGCGGGAGGTTCGCGCGGGTGGCGGCGAATTCCCGAAGCGAGAAGGTTACGAACCAGGACGGGAAGGCGGTTGGCGGCGGGGTCGTGCCAGATTGGAAGCAAAGCGTTCGGAAATAGAAAAAAGCCCGGAGGAACTCCGAGCTCCTTCCGCATAGAATCGCGCGGCGCGAGCAGGAACTAGCGTTTCTTTTTCTTCCCCGCTTTTTTCTTCGCGGGTTTCTTCGCAGACTTCTTTTTGGGTTTATGCGCTTTCTTCTTGGCTTTGTGCGCTCTTTTCTTGGATTTCTTCGCGGCTTTTTTCGGAGCCGATTTTTTGGCGGGCTTTTTTGCCGCCGGTTTGGAAGCGGCCCGCGACGGGGGGGCGGCCGCTGTTTCTTTCGGCTCCTCCTCGACCATCACCAGCTCTTCCTCTTCGGTCTCCACAATCGCGTCAGCGCCCAGCTCGTCTTCTTCTTCCAGCCGGGACAGCTCGTTGTCTTCTTCCAAATGGTTCTTCTCGAAATCCATGCCATCCTCCCGTGGGGGAATCTATGAGCCCGTGGCCCGCTGCACCGGCCGGAGCTGGCAACGCCACTCCACCCTTGCGCCGTTGTTACCGCACTCGCGCAGCGTTGTCAAGCATTCTGCGCAGTTCGCGCCAAGACCGGGCCTCGCCAGAGCTGTGAGCGATGAGGGGGGCCCCAAGGGGACTACCTGGAATCCGGGCTTTATCCTTTTAAGTTACTGATTTTACAACATTTAATTGTTTGCCGGGGAAGAGGCCACGTTCCGTGCCACCGGTTCCCGCGGGCGAGGGCTTTTCTTCTTCGTGTGCCTTCCTCCATGTACAGGGAGGGCCTCCGGCGCACCCCCGAGAGTGTAGATGCGCAGAATCATCCCCCGGCTGACCTTCTTAGCCTTGAGGTGGTTCCACTTGCGGACTTCCCCGGCGTCCACGCTGAAACGATCGGCAATCCCGCCGAGCGTGTCGCCCTTGCGCACGCGGTAGCTCACCAGGCGGCGCTTCGTTTCCGCGAGCGGTTGCACCGCGGGAATGATCAGTTTTTCTCCCGCATCGAGCGCCGTGCCGGCTTCCAGGTTGTTGGCCGCGGCAATGGCGGCGGGCGTCATGTGGTACTTCCTGCCAATGGAGGTGAGCGTTTCGCCGTCGGCGACGCGGTGACGGCGCCAGCTCACCCATTTGTCCGGTGGAATATCGGCGATCTCCGTGGAAAATTTCTCGGCCGTGCCCTGAGGAAGATGTAGTTCAAAGGCGGGATCGTCGGGAGTCGCGAGGCGCAGCAAGGAGGGGTTCAGAGAGCGCAGCGTCTGGACATCGACGTCGATGGTCTCGGCCACCAGGCGCAGATCGATAGCCCGCCCAGGCTTGACGACGTCGGAAGGCACCGGGGCTTCCGGTTCGGGCTGGATGCCGTAGTGCGCGGCGTCCTTGGCGATCAGCGTCAGCGCCAGAATAATGGGCACGTAATTTTTTGTTTCGCGAGGGAGGACGTTGCGTTTGTAGAGCTCCCAGAAGTCGGCGTAACCGGTGCGCTCGATGCCCTTCTGCACGTTTCCCGGGCCGCAGTTGTAGGCGGCCATGGCCAGATACCAGTCTCCGAAAATGCCGTAGAGGTCGCGCAGGTGCCGGGCGGCGGCGCGCGTGGCTTTCTCGGGATCCTGGCGCTCGTCAATCCACCAGGTATGCCGCAAGCCGTACTCCTGGCCGCGATAGGCCACGAACTGCCAGATGCCGCGCGCACCGGCGCGGGAAAGCGCCAGCGGCTGGAAAGCGCTTTCCGCCTGCGCCAGGTAGATGAGATCCTGCGGGAGGCCTTCTTCGCTCAAGACCCGGGAGATCATTTCGCGGTAGCG
>JAYVMO010000110.1:0-7104 GCA_043758915.1 Acidobacteriota bacterium
GCAAAGTTCTGCGTATTCTCAAGAATATCCTGCTCGGCATTCCCCGTTCGAATCAGCTCGATGGCAGGCTCGAATCGCAGCCGGTACTTTTGAATCCCCTGGTCCCACACCGCATACCCCGGCACGACGGCCGCATCCGTATGCAATGCCACACGCGCAATCCCCGTGGTCGTGCACGCCGCCTTCCCGAAGAAATCCACAAACACGCCTTCCGCGGGTAGCGTGTTCTGGTCCGCGAGAATCCCGATCGTTCCCGCATCCTGCAAGACCTTCAGCATCACCCGCGCCGATTCATTCTTGAAAATCGGGCGATTCCCCGACAAGCAGCGGTAGCCATTCACTAATTCATCCATCCGCCGGTTATCCAGTGGCCGCGCCATATAGTGCAGCGGATACCCATACAACGCATGCGCGAACGACGACAGTTCCCAGGCCCCGATATGCCCCGTCAAGTACAACACGCCTTTCCCGCGCCTCTGCCCCTCCAGAAAATTCTCATGCCCGTCCAATACCACCATCTCTGCAATGTTCTCTTTCGAATACTTCGGCAGCCGCGCGAACTCCGCCGCCATCCACCCCAGATTCTTCACCATCCCGCGGATCACTTCCGCGCGCTGCCGCTCATTCCACTCCGGAAACGCCATGCGCAAATTCAACTCCGCCGTCTTCCGCAATTTCGGCATCAGTGCATACAGCACCCGCGCCACTTCCACCGCCAAGCCGCGCGCCACACTTCGCGGCAACAACCCAAGCGCCATCAAGACCACCCGCACCGCCGCATATTCGAGCCATTCCCTCATCGGTATGCAATTCGCCTGTGAATCCACAGCCTGCGACAGTATGCATTTTCTCCAGGTTGCCTTGCCAGTTCGAACTGCGCGATTGCCTGCTATCGCTAGACTTTGACAGGTCGTCCAAAGTCGCCAACAGGTGTGTATGCCAACAAGACGGATCTGCGGCGCAGCTCCAGCCGTATGTCTCACACCCAAGCTTCCGCCAAAGGTTCCGTCCAGCACACTTTTGACCCATCCAGCAAGCTGACTCTTCGACACGCCAATGTTAGACTCACCATTCCGTGAGCGACTCCATTGCCACCGTAATCGAAACTCCTGGCGCGAATCTTGCCGTCCGCATCGGCTGGGCCATTCTCATTGTTGCCACACTCTATGTCTGCTACTTTAGCCATCTCGGCGCCCTCGGCTTCGTCGGCCCCGACGAACCCCGTTATGCCTGGATCGCCCGCGACATGGCCGAAACCGGTGATTGGATCACCCCTCGCCTCTACGGAAAACCCTGGTTCGAAAAGCCCGTCCTCTACTATTGGGAAGCCGCCCTCAGCTTCAAACTCTTCGGCGTCAGCGAAGCCGCCGCGCGCCTCCCCAGCGCCATCTCCGCTCTCCTCGCCACTCTCTCGCTCGCCTGGCTGGCACTCCGTCTCTACGGCGCGGATACCGCGCGCTGGCTCTTGCTCCTTCTGCCCACTACCGTCGGTATGATCGGTTTCTCCCACTCCGCCGCCACGGACATGCCCTTTAGCTCCATGCTCACCATCGCCATGGTCTGCGCCGCCGTGGTTCTGGGCCTCACCCGCGATGAAAATACTCCTATCCTCCCACGAACTCCGTGGCTCGCCCTCGTCCTTTTCGGCCTTTTCCTCGGCCTCGCCGTCCTCGCCAAAGGCCCCGCCGCCATCATCCTCTCCGGCGGCGCCGTCTTCTTATGGGTGCTGTTCACCAAGCGCTGGCGCGACGCCTTCCGCCTCCTTCATCCCGCTGCCCTCGCATCCTTCTGCCTCACTGCCCTCCCCTGGTACGTCCTTTGCGCCCGCCGCAATCCCGACTTCTTCCGCATCTTCATCATCGAGCACAATTTCAAGCGCTTCCTCACCCCCGAATTCCAGCACCTCCAACCCTTCTGGTATTACGCGCCCGTGCTGCTCGTAGCCTTCCTCCCCTGGACCGCGCTGCTTCTATGGTCCTCTCTAACTGGCGTAAGACCCCTCTGGCGCACTCGCCGTACTCAAGAATCCACCTTATTCCTCATCTGTTGGGCCGCATTCTGCGTGGCCTTCTTTTCCATCTCGCGTTCCAAGTTACCGGGCTACGTCCTTCCCGCAATCCCTGCGATTTGTCTCCTCATCGCACATTCATTTGTAGACACGACGCCAGCACGCCGCAAATCGTTTCGTTTGGCGCTCTTGTCTACCGCCGTCTTACTGTCAGTTTGCTTCGGAGTTGCGGAACTGCTGAGCGAGCACATTTCCCGTGTAAATGAGCGGTTCGGACTTCTGCCAGGTATTCTTCTCGCTCTTTTCGCCCTGGCCAATCTAATCCTGGGTAGCGTCTATCCGTCCTCTGGGAGCAGCGCCTCCCGCCAATTAGCGGCCGCTTCCTGTGTTCTCCCAATTCTCGTAGCCTTGCTCCTCACAAATACCTTCTTGCCGGCATTCTTCCGGTGGGACCCTTCAGGGCGGTCGCTGGCGCGTGAATTACAACTCCGCAATATTCCCGCGGGGAAATTGGCCGTGGCAGGAATGAATCGCGGCCTTCACTACAGCCTCAATTTCTATTTGCGCGAAGAAGTGAAAAAATGGGATCAGGGCCACCCAGCAGAAGGCTACCTGCTCACCGGAGGTAAAAACTGCCAGACTCTCGTTCCGCCAAACTATGTGTGTGAAAATCTTCCCTTCGACATGCAGTCGACGGGAAGATTCCTATATCGAGTGACCCCCGCCTATTCAGCGGACAGCCGTCCCCGTGGCCGGCAGCTTCAATAGGAAATAACTCACCACGCGGTTTTCGTATTTGCGCTTGTCGTCATCGCCCATACTTACAAAATTTCCATGCGGAATAATGGCCTGGTCGCGCGGTTCCGGCGCCTTCAAGAACATGTCGCGCGTAATTCTCGCAAGCTCCGGATCATCCAGCGCCTGTATGTACAGCGTCGGCACTCCCGCCAGGTTCTTCAGTTTCTTCGAGACCGGCACATCCTCGCGATACTTGTAATTCAGCCATTCGAAACTCGTCTCCGCGGACTTCACCATCAGCGGAAATCCCCCCAGGCCGGTCTTCTCCACGCCGATTTTCACCATCTGCGCCGGCATGTCGTACACCGAATCCAGCACCAGCGCGCGGACGCGGCGATCGTTCTCCGCCTCCCGCAGCGCCGCATACGCGCCCAGGTTGTACCCCCACAAACCAAACCGCGCCGGGTCCACGTCATTGCGTGCCGCCAGCGTATCGATCGCCGCGCGCACCTCATCCGACTCGCGGTAACCGAACGTGGTTATTCCCGGGCTTCCGCCGTGGGCCGCAAAGTCAAATACGAACACGTTGTACTGGTGATCCTGTAGCGCCGAAACCATGGTCAACAGTTCGCCCCGGCTCGATTCATACCCGTGGCACAAAATAATGGTCGGCGCTCCGCGCAACCCCGGGAAAAACCATCCCTGCCGCTTCCCCAGCCCCTCCACGGTGAACTCCACCGCTTCCGGCCGGCCCGGAAAACTCTCCATATTGATCTCGGAACTGGTCCGCTGCGGCTTCACGATGCGGTACAGCAGAAACCCCGCGATCGCCGCCGTCGCCAGCACCGCAACAAAAGCCAGCGACAGGATGGCCATCAGTAGTTTTGTGTACCAGCGGCTTGGGTAGCGGAGTTCAAAGAGAATGGACATTCTTAATCTGCGCGATTTGGCTGGCGGCCCGCGCCGCTTATCTATTCTTCACACTACAATCGTGATATTTCGCATCCTAGCACATCTTTTTGCGTTCCAATTCCGCAAGCCCGCTCTCTTGTGTCCCATCCGTATCGCCCCGCCGGCAATTTATCCCTCACTTCATCCGTGCACTGCTGCTTCATTCCACACACTCCCTCCCCTCGCCACCTGCCAGCCATCGAATCGGCTATCATATATTCCGCGCGGCAGGGGTCGCGCCGATCTCCATCCGTCCATGAATATCCTCGACTTGCGCCAAACCACGATCCGGCAGATCGAACCTCTTCTCGAAGAAGAAGCCCGCCACTGGCGCGAAGAGCTGCACTGGGACTATCGCGGCGCTCTCGATCTCATCAAGCGCTTTCTCGACGCTCACGCTCTCGCCGGCTGTGTGGCCTTTGAAAACGGTTCCCCCGCCGGCTATTCCTTCTACGTCCTCGAAGAGCAGAAAGGCCTCATCGGCGGCCTGTACGTCTCCTCCCGTTTTCCGCAGGCCTCCATCGCTCGCCGCCTCCTCGAAGAAATGCTCTTCTCCATGCGGGCCCTCCCGCAGCTCAGCCGCATCGAAGCCCAGCTCATGCCCTTCAGCGGCCCCGTCGATACCCCTCTCGAAGATCAAGGCTTCCGCCTCTACACCCGCCAGTTCATGCTCCTCGATCTCGCCAAGCTCCCCGAATCCCGCGCCGGCTCTTCCACCGGCATGCGCCTCGAACGCTGGAACGACCGCTACTTCGATCCCTGCGCCAAGCTCATCTACCTCGCCTACGCCAATCATGTCGATGGCGAAATCAACGATCAGTACCGCACTCGCGCCGGCGCTCTCAAATTCCTGAAAAATATTATTCTCCTGCCCGGCTGCGGCCAGTTCGTCCCCGGCGCATCCTTGGTCCTCCGCCAACCCGGCAGCGATGAACTCGTCGCCGCCGTGCTCACCAGTGAAGTCTCCCCCGGCGTCGGCCACACCACGCAAATCTGCGTTCTCCCCGGCTTCCAAGGCAGCGGCCTGGGCCGCATGCTCATGCAAACTTCCGCCGAAGCTCTCCGCAACCTGAAATTTCGGGAATTAACTCTGACCGTCACGTCCGAAAACCACACCGCCGTCCAGCTCTACGAACGCCTCGGCTTCCGCACCATCAAGTCCTTCACCGCCGGCGTCTGGCCCCGCTGATCCTCTGTAGAGCGGCCACTTCATCTCCCCTCTCCTCCCCCTACTTTTTCTTCCGCCCGTAGGGGCACGATACATCGTGCCTCGCTCTTGCGCACGCCGCGACTCTACCCCGCCATCTTCTTCCCCTTCGCACCCCACACGTTATTTCGAACGGAGCAGGCCGACTGCTTCTTCCCCTTTCGCTCCTGCGATCGAAAATTCCGGCTCGGCCGGAAAAGGGTCGGCCCGCGTCGAGAGAAATCTCTATTAATCTGGTGAAGGAAGAGTCCTACGCCGCGGCGTTGCGCAAGACCCACCACGAACGATTCGAATAGTTGCAAGGCGGGCTGGATAGCTTCTTACCTCAGCAGTTCTGCGGCATCTCTATCGAATCTCAATAATCCGGTCGCCAGCCTTCAAGCAAAACTCGACCTGTTGCCAGCACTGCTCGAACGACCTCAAAAGCGCAGGGGTTCTGCAGTTGCCCAGGCGGACCCAGATCAACTTCATTCTGGCTCCCGGCCGTTTGGCAAAGTAAATAAAATCTTCATCCTTGCTGATCAGGATGCGTTCTTGCTCCTCGGCGTACCGGCAAATCTCCGCATCCAGGGCTTCGCCCAACGCCGCATCGAGAACATGCTCGCAATCGAATCCGCGCTCTCGCAGGTAGTGAGCAAGGGCGGCAGGCAGTTGGTTGTCAATTAGAAATTTCACGACGCCGGAAGCACGACGTGGTCCGTCTGATGCGCCGCGTAATCCAACGCGGCGAGAATGTCTTCGCGCTCCAGAAATGGGTAATCCTTTAGGATCTCCTCAAAGGACGCTCCCGCGCCAAGCAATTCGAGAACATCGCTCACACGAATTCGCTGCCCGCGAATGCACGGACGGCCTCCGCACTTTCCGGCTTCGACCGTGATTCGATTCAGTCGTTCGAGATTCATGGAATTTACCCTTCTTTCGACAATACGCAAACTCCCCTTCAATCGCAAGCGTGAGCGCCCACCCCAGCCCCGTCATTCGCCAGGGTGCACGCCCATCTGAGCCTTGTCGTACGCAAGGGTGTGCGGCCACTCCAGCCCGGTCATTCGCAACGGTGCGCGGCCACCCCAACCATGTCATCCCGAGCGCAGCGAGGGATCTGCTTTCTCTTTTTCTCCGATCTTCTCTTCCCCCACGCCGCGCCTCTCCCTTGCATGCGGCCCGAATGCAGTGCCCCAATGGTATCCTTTCACTATTCTCTACGGGTTTCACGAGTGGGTCTTCCCTGTGACTTGGGCCGCGTACGTTCTCAGTATTTGCAGGACAAATAAAAGGAGCCTTCCGATGGCGCAGAACCCCCCTCCGCTCAATCAGAATCCCCAATCAACGATTGCGGACCACTGGAAGGCCTTCGAAATACATAAATCAAGCATGGCCGCGGTGGGGAAATCTCAGGCGAGGTTCGTGAGCGGCCTGCTCGGTTTTCTCGCCATCCTCTGGGGATGGCACTTCATGCGTCCAGAGGGGATGGCCCTGCAATTCCTCGGAGTAAGCATTAATCCCAGTGGCCTATGGACAATTGCTCCAGCAGTCTTGACGATAGTCTCGCTTGCTCTCATCGGCTCCATGAATGTTATGGGTACGGTCTGGAGGCGACTAGACATGGCAGCGAGCAAATTAGGCCAGCCGTTCTTCTGGGGCGATCTTGACACGAACAAGAACATCCTCGACTACCTCACGTATCTGAAGATTTGGCCAGAAGGCCCAGTGGAAGCGACTTCACCGCCAGTTGATATCACACGGAAATGGAGCCTCTATGTCTTTTCCTATCCGCTCGCTCTCGCCTTGGCGACTGTTACTACTTTCATGGCTGACCATCCTGGCGCGCGTTATCAGTTCAAGGCCTATGTATATACGTGCGGTTTTCTTCAGATCTTATTTTCAAGTCGAATTTGGTACCGTGCCCTATGCCGCTTTCTGGGTGTTCGGCGCGAACAGACGGAAGTCTAACCAAAACTTCGCCGACGAACACGAGGACGGCGCAGACGAAAAACACGATGCAGTTTTGGGTGCCAATGCGCCGGGTTTTGCGCGTGGGGCTCTGGATTGTCCTTGCACCATCACGGGCGAATCACCAACAACCCATCGACCCGCTCGAAGGGATCGAAACGGCGATTCGGGTGCTGCGCTAGTGCGAATCTAGCCGCGGGACTGCCGCAGCCTAACTTAGCGCCTTCCTGAGGCGCTTCGTGGCCTTCTG
>JAYVMO010000111.1:0-7297 GCA_043758915.1 Acidobacteriota bacterium
TCGTTGACGCGACCCATCGTTTCTTTCAGCTCGGTGGCGCGATCGTTGAGGGTATGAAGCAACTGCTGCGCTTGCGGGGCAATTTCATTGATCTTCGAGGTGAGCGCGTTGAAATCCACATAGGGATCGGAAGGCAGCACGGAGCCAATCGGAGCAAGCGATGCTTTCGCGCTGCCGGGCACGATTTCCACATGATTGTCGCCCAGCGGGCTCATGCTCATGATGCGCACGTGACTGTCGGTCTTCACGGGAAGATTGGGTTCGACGCTTAATGTGACGTCAATGCGGCCGGGGTCCTGCGGGTCGATGCGCAGTGATACGACGCGGCCCACTTTCGGGCCACCTGCATAGCGGACGGTGGCTCCGGGTTCCAATCCGCCGGCAAAAGGAAAATAAGCGTGATAGCTTCTCGCGGTGCGGCCAAAGGCTCCGCTGAGCGCGAAAACCGTGCCAACCAGAAGCGCTCCCGCAATAATGACAAACAAGCCGACGAAGGCCTGCTCGCGTCTCGATTCCATCATGCTCCTCTTTTCCCTGCTGTCCTGCCATCGGGACGCCGGTGCTCCTCGGTCAGCATTTGCAGATAGTCCAATTCCCGCGCGACTTCCGGTTCGGCCACGCGATTTAGAAATTGTTGCACCCGCGGCTGCGTACTGTTGCGCATCTCTTCGACAGGTCCGATGGCGATGACATTTCCCTTGTCGATCAGCAGCATGCGGTCGGCGATCAGGAAGGCGCTGGCCAGCTCGTGGGTGACCACCACCAGCGTCATGCGAAAGGCGCTCTTCAATTCCAGAATGAGCTGATCGATGCCCGCGGCGATAATCGGATCGAGGCCTGCCGAGGGTTCGTCAAAGAAGAGAATCTCCGGGTCCATGGCCAGCGCACGCGCGACGGCGGCGCGCTTCTTCATGCCGCCGCTCAATTCCGAGGGCTTGAAGTCTTCAAAACCGGCGAGGCCCACCTGCTCCAGCTTGAGGCGCACCATGATCTCGATGGTGGACTCTTCGAGCTTGGTGTGTTCTCGCAACGGAAGAGCGACATTTTCTCCCACGGTCATGGAACCGAACAGCGCGCTTCCCTGAAACGACATGCCGATCTTTTTTCGGATTTCGTCCATCTCTTCGACGGAGATCGAAGAGATGTCTTTCCCTTGGATAAAAATCTGGCCAGAAGTCGGCCTTTGCAAACCGACGAGTGTGCGTAACAAGGTGCTCTTGCCGGAGCCGGAGCCACCCAAAATGACCATGGTCTCGCCACGCAGAATGTCA
Organism: Acidobacteriota bacterium; assembly: GCA_043758915.1. Classification (GTDB taxonomy): domain Bacteria; phylum Acidobacteriota; class Terriglobia; order Acidiferrales; family UBA7541; genus Acidiferrum. The sequence continues at coordinate 1,272 of JAYVMO010000111.1, forward strand.
CAATTGAGGCCGTGCAGAATCTCGCGCGATCCGTAACTGACACGAAGATCGCGAAGCGAGATCATCGCTTCCGTCGCGGGCGTTTGGCTGGTTTGTTCGGCCACGGTAGATTTCCCCAGGGTTTAATGCTCACTGACAAAGTAAAACAGCATAGTAAAGACCAGATCGACCACCACCACAAGAAAGATCGACATCACCACTGCGCGGGTGGTGGAGCGGCCCACTTGCTCCGGACCGGCTCCGGTCGAAAGACCCTCGTGGCAGCCGACGGCGGTGATGGTCACGCCGAACATCACGCTCTTGATCAGCCCGGTGGCAATGTCGCGGAGGAAAAGCGCGTCCAGCGAAGCCTGGATATAGCGCCCAAAAGTGAAATCCGCCTGCGCGATACCGAATACAGATCCGCCCAAGATACCCATGGAATTCGCCCAGATGGTCAGGCAAGGGAGCATGACAATCATGGCGAGAAATTTCGGAGTGACCAGAAAATGAATCGGATTGATGGCCATGGTTTCCAGGGCGTCGATCTCTTCCGTCACCTTCATCGTGCCGATTTCCGCGGCAAACGCCGAGCCCGACCGCCCGATGACCACGATGGCGGTGATGAGCGGTCCAAGTTCTCGCGACATGGAGATGGCTACCGCGCTGGCCACGAAGTTCAGCGCGCCAAATTTGCGCAACTCGTAGGCGCTCTGCAACGCCAGGATCAAGCCGATGAAAAACGTGATCAGGGAAAGAATGGGCAGCGCACGGACGCCTACGTCCATGGCCTGCGAAACGGCGCGCTGCAGACGAAGAGGCTTTCCCCGGAAAGGAGCAACGAAGGTGTAGAAGGCGGCCTTCGCTCCCAATTCCGCCAGGGAGCCGACGTAGGAAAGACTGCCGGTAACATTCGCGCCGATTTGAGAAACCAGTTCCAATGAATCCTCGGATGCTTCCCTGCGGATTGCCTCTAGGAAGTTAGCGCTTGCTCTTCGTCGTCGTAAACTTCAAACACTTTTAACAAACGCGATAATTGCAAAACTTCCCGAGCCGACCGGCTGAGCCCGAACAAAATGAAGCGCGACCCCAGATCCCGCGAGGCTTTCAGGCCTTCCACCAGGGAAGCCACACCCGAGCTATCGATATACTTCACGCCCTTCAAATTCATGATCACGCGGGGTGTCTTCATTTCGCGAAGTTCCTTGAGCAAGGTCTTGCGTATTTCGGGCGAATTCGCCAGGTCAATGTGCCCGGTGACGTCAAAAATAGTGACTTTTTCCAAACGGCGCACAAGAATCTCCACGGTTACTCTCCTCCACTGGCCTGCATCGGCTTTTCCGGTCTTAGATACTTTACCAAGCGAAGCCGGTTTTTTCTCCCGATCCGCCGGTGGTCGATTATATCCATACTGTCGTGAATGAAGTGCAGCCCCAAACCGCCTGGCCGGACTTCATCGAGTGAGCGCTCCTTCACTTTCTTTGGATCGAAGCGCGCGCCGCGATCCCAGAGCACAATCTCCAGCATTTTCAGGCGCTTACCCTCCACCTTGCTCTCCAAGAGCCGGCAAGATAGCTGGATCGGCTGACCCGGCCGGTTGCCGTAGGCGTGGCGAATGACGTTGGCCATGGCCTCATCGACAGCGCGAGTGACCGCGCGGCAATCCGGCGGCGAGAAACCGGCAATCTCCGTCAGGTGCTCGATGGCGCCGCGTACCACACAGAGAAATCGTGGATCACTGAGAACTTCAAGATTCAAGAGCAGTCCGTGATCTTTCACTCGCATGCTCCTTGATTCCGGTCAAGCCGATGAGCTGCACGACACCGGAAACGGGGGCAGCCCGTTGCGCGGAGCTCGGCGGCGCCAAAGCTGCACAGACGCTCAGTGCGACACCCAAGGTAGTCCTCTTCTCAAGCAAGAGCATGAGTTTCTGCGCAACTGCTCACCTGCTGGTCTTGAATCCCCGTACGATCGAGTGATCCGCGGGCATCAGCAAACCATTCGGATTAGGTGAGCCACAATCGTGCATAAACCCCGAAAAGTCAATGCCGGACCGTAGATGTGACTGGACCACGGGGAAAGCTCAAGAGTTGGGAGAGGTGGCGGCTCGCGCACGGGAATTCATGATTTCCATGGCGCGACGGAGGAGGCTTTCGAATTCACAGGGTTCGACGCGGGCACCGGGGGGTACGGAAGAGGCGCTCTCGGCGGAAACGGGGGAATTGGACGAGGGGGATGAAAGTTTGGGATCTTGGACGTTCATGGGCTTGCGGTTCTCCAGAAATACTATGCCGGACATGGAGTAGTGTCGGAAACCGGGAAAACATTTCAGGGAAAATGGGGAGGGCAACCGGTGGGGAAAAGTTTGCGTTCGGTAGAGACGTGGCGCGAGAAAAATGCGGCTCAGGAACCGGTGTAAAGCTGAAACGGAGCCCAGTAGTAGGGCTTTTTGTAAGGGCTATCGGAATGCAACAAGGAAAGCTTAGCGTTGCGGAGAGCGGTGGCCGGGTCTTGGCCCGCGGCCAGGCCGGAATAGAGTTTGTCCATGAGCTGCGGTGTGGCGGTGTCGCTGACCTCCCAGAGTGCGCCGATGACGTTGTGGGCGCCGGCGCGGAGGAAGGCCCAGGAGAGGCCGACCAGGCCTTCGCCGGAGTAGGCGCGCGTGCCGGAGCCGTTGCAGGCGGAGATGGTGACGAGCTGGGCGTTGAGGCGGTGCTGGACGATGTCGCGGGCGTAAAGCTTATAGGAGTCGCCTTCGGAGCTGAGGATGACCGCGGATTCGAGCGGGCGTGTGCGGCTGGCGGTGCCGTGGGTGACGAAGTGGATGTAGGCGTAGCCGCCGGGATTGCTGGCGAGATAGGCGGCGGGCGTGGCTTTGTCTTTGACGAGGATGGTGCGTTGTGATGCGGGGAAATAGTTTTCCAGCAGGCTAATTTCTTGCGGGGCTTGGCGCAAAGCGGGAAATTCGGCGCTCGCTTGCAACGGGTCTCCGACGAGCAGCAGGTTTTTCTCCTTGGAAGCGGGACGCGCTGCGGCGGCGCCAAGAAGAGTTAGGGAGTTCGCGGTGCTTATCGTGGCATCTTCGATCCAAAAGTGCGGTTGCGGATCGGGAACGATTAGGGTCTCGAAGTTGAGAGAGTAGAGGCTGCTGTCCGGCAGAACGATGACGCAAGAGTTGGGCGGAATCAGTTTGCGCGCCGGCGCGATGAGCATCTCGTAAAGCTTTTGACCGTCGGCGCTCGACGTTGTGAAAACGTCGCGCCCTTCCGCCTGCGCTTGGCGGTAAGACTTCACCAGCGGGTCGATTTCCGAGGCTGGCGGCAACTGGAAATTTTGCATCTTTGTGGGCGTGATCACCCAGAGATAGGAATGCTTTTCGCCAAGCCAGTAAAAGAGCAACGTGGCGTGCAAGCGCTGGGCGAGCTGCATCGGGTGGAACGGCGGGCGTGAGGCCGAACCGCCCTCCTGCGTTCGCGCCAAACCTTCCGCCAGGGTCGTCCCCCGGCTGAGTTCTGCAACTTTCAGCGCGTCGTTGGGCCGGGCGTGAGCGATCAGAAAGTCGATGTAGTCGTCGTAAAATTCGATGGCGCTGGAAAGAAATGTCAGGCGCAGTTCGTCCTGGCCGATGGAATGGCGCGCGGCTTCGATGGTTTCGATGGAACGCCGATATTCGTTCTCCGCTTTGCCGGGCGCTCGCTCATCATCGTAAACCTTTGCGAGCCGAGCTTCCGCTTCCCACCGCGTTGCTGTGTCGATCGCCGGGTCTTGTATAATTTTTGTCAGGAGTTCTTCGGCTTTACTATGTTGATTTTTCCAGGAGTATATTCGGCCCGCGACTAGCAGTGCCGTCAACTCCCCAGAGTGGTCGCCGACGGAACGAGATATTTCTTGTGCTTCACGATTATATTCCTCCGCAATGTCGATCTGTCCCTTTGCCAGAGCAACATTCGATAGAATGTTTAAGGTCTCCGTGACTAATTTTTTTTCATCTAGATTACGCGCGAGCTGCAAAGCGAGTTGGGATTCCTCTTGCGCCTGAGGGAAATCGCGAAGATAGTATTCCACGGCGCTGATGTTGGTGCGGCAAATGGCCTGGTCACTGATCAGACCAGCCTTGCCTGATGATTCTTCGGCCTGCTGAAACACTGTCAGAGCTCGTTCATAGTCCCCCATTTCGAAAAAGCTCCAACCCATATTCACAAGAATCTTCGCGACTGAGCCCTGTGCCCCAATTCGCTCGGAGACTTGTAGCGCCTTACTGTCCATGTCGATGGACTCATCGTAATGCTCCTCCTTTGTCGCGATAGCACCTAAACTTCCGAGAGCTGCGGCCTCGAGGTAGGAGTCGTGGTGCTCACGAGCGAACTCAAGCGTTTTACGGTAAGCCAACTCTGCCTCGGCGCTGTTGTCCTGCCAAAAAGCTAGTGTGCCCCTTCTTAGTGCGACTTCTCCCAACAACTCCGTATGCTTTTCGTTCGCGAGCGCTCCCGCTTTCGCCAGAAGCCTATGGGCTTCGTCGAATTGGAGCAAATAGCAATTTGCAGTACCTTGGATCAGTAACCTCCAGACCGCAAGGTCGCTCGCTGCGAGAGAGGGCGGTAGGTTCTGTTCGAGAAGAGCGAGGGATTCCCTACTCAGGCGCTGACGCACCAAGACCTCAGCCTTGAGAATTCGGAATCGCCAGTGCCATTCGGTGTTTGGCGATGGAAAAGTATGGAGACCACGATCCGCTTCGGCTAGCGCGTCCTTAAGATCCCCAGTCTGCAGCTTCGCCCAAGCGACTGAATAGGATTTCTCGGGAGAATATCCTGCCAAGCGCTGGCATCCTGACCCCGCAAGAAGAAAAAACAATAACAGCCCTAGGGCCAGGTAGTACCATTGATTCGGTTTTCGGCGACTGTCAGGGTGGCGTCGTGCGGGGAACCCAGGTCGAGGCGGAGCATCGTCAGCGTGCGTGTGCCGGGTTCGGCGAAAATTTCGGCCAAAGAGATTTGACCAAAATGCGGCACATTGATGACGTGGCTGCGTCCATCCACGCCCGGGAGCTTCGTTTCGATTTTTTCCACCAGCGAGCAAAGTACGGTTTTGTCTCCGGTCCACGCTATTTTGCCGGAATCCTTGTCAGTTGCAACTTTTTTTCGAAGCTTGTCGAACGTTTCGCATTCCAGGAAGAGCTCATGGCGAAGGGTGACCTTTACTTCGTAACCGGCGATGCGCAGATTATCGAAGTGCGTGCCCAGGGCGATAATATGGCCCTCCAGCTTACCGTGTTTGTGCTGGGAAGTCAGGCGCGAGACGACGCGGTCAGCCGTGACCACATCCAGAATGTTCAAGTGCTCGATCGTCGTGGTGGTGTGCGTCGTGACCGTAACATCGTCCTGCCGGGTCCCGGATACATGGGTGTGGCCCAGCCTGAAGGACGCCAGATGGTCCGCGTTGAAATTCTCCGTGCGGATCCGGGCATGGCCGCCGATCGTCGAAAGTGACGTGGCAGCTTGCGCTTCGATCAAATGGCGGATCGGGCGGCGAAACTCACCGCTGAGGGCGTGGCCCTCGGCGTGAAAGTAAAAACGCGGCTTGAAGGGTAGATCGGTTGGGGACATGGGGACACCTCTTTGGACGAAATAGCGATAGATACTTATTCATCTACGGAAGAAAGGCAACAGTAAACGACAAGCGAAGTACTTCATTTTGGGGTATGACCTGGCCCTTCGCGCCGGGGTCGCCAGAGACAACGAGAGAGTATGCTCCGGGACGAGAAATCGAGCCGGGCGGGACGAAAACCTGCACCGAGCGTTTGGCCTGAGAACCGGAAATCTTCATTTCCAAGAGAGAGTTGCCCGAAACGTCCAGCAACCGGGCGACGTAGCCATCGAAGACGGGACTTGGCGGAATATCAATGTCGGTGAGAGAAAAACCTTCGACCGGCCGGATATGGACGGTAACACCCTCTTCGCCGCGAGAGTTGGCGCGCAGCAACGAGAAGGTGTTGGACGCCTGGGCCAGCAAGCGAGGGGCGGATTCCTTCATGTGCGGAATGGTGACGA
>JAYVMO010000112.1:0-5581 GCA_043758915.1 Acidobacteriota bacterium
TGGAACATTCAGGAACGCGGAGAGCTCTTTATCGGGCCAGCCATCCAAGTCTACGAGGGCATGATTGTCGGCGAAAACTCGCGCGAGCAGGACATGGACGTCAACGTCACCAAAGAAAAGAAGCAAACCAACATGCGTTCCTCGAGCGCCGACGAAGCCATCCGTTTGATTCCCCATCGCGAACTCAGCCTCGAGCAAGCCATCGAATTTATCGCTGACGATGAGTTCGTCGAGATCACTCCGAAATCCATCCGTTTGCGCAAGAAAGTCCTGCAAGCCAACAAACGCCCCCGCCGCTGGCAGGAGATTCGCGCCAGCCAGGAAAACTGATCCTCGAGGAATAGTTTTCCAGCCACTTGTCTTCATGCTCTTCTCCCCGTAGACTCAACTCGCAAAACCAATTCCAGCGTGCGAGTAGGAGCTATGAAAAAAACGATCTTCAGTTTTCTCTTCTTGAGTCTTGGGCCGGGCCTGACCTTTTCACAGACAATACCCGCACTTTCGCCGCAAGTCCGTGCTTATGTGAAGGTCGATGAACCGGTCGTCGCGCTGACCCACGTGCGCGTGATCGACGGCACGGGCACCGCGCCTCGCACGGATCAAACGCTAATTTTCGCCAACGGCTTGATCACCGCGCTGGGCGATGCCGCGGCAACGAAGATTCCGGAGGGCGCAAAGGTGCTCGACTTGACCGGGCACACGCTCATTCCCGGTCTCGTGGGCATGCACGATCATATGTACTATCCCGCCCCCGGCGGGGCTCCGCCGCTCTATCCCGAACATGCCGCGAGCTTTCCACGCCTGTACTTGGCTAACGGCGTTACCTCGATTCGCACCACGGGAAGCGTCGAGCCTTACACGGATCTCGAGCTCAAGAAGGCCATCGATGCGGGAAAAATGGCTGGGCCAAAAATAAACGTCACTGGGCCGTATCTCGAAGGGCCGGGCTCGTTTTCCCTCCAGATGCATCAATTGAAGGACGCCGAGGATGCCCGCCGCACGGTTGAATTCTGGATCGCGCAGGGTGCCACCTCGTTCAAGGCCTACATGAACATCACCCCGGATGAACTCGCCGCAGCGGTCAAGGCCGCGCACGCCCACGGCATTAAAGTCACCGGCCATCTATGTTCCATAGGTTTTCGTGAAGCGGCAGCTCTCGGCATCGATGACCTGGAGCACGGCTTGGTCGTGGACACCGAGTTTCTTCCCGGCAAGAAGCCGGGAGAATGCCCCAATACGGATGAAGCAGAGAAGGCACTCCTCGGAGTGGACATCGCCGGAAAGCCCCTGCAAGAGATGATCCGGGACCTCGTGGCCCATCATGTCGCAGTCACATCCACCTTGCCGGTATTCGAAACCTTTGTTCCGAATCGCGCCCCGCTGGATGCCCGCGTACTCGAGGCCATGCTCCCCGAAGCGCGCATTGCCTATTTGAAGAGGCGCTCGGCGATCTCCGACGGTGCAGCGAAATCCGATTGGCCCGCGCTATTCAAGAAGGAAATGGAATTCGAACACGAATTTGCAAAGCAGGGTGGTCTGCTGCTTGCCGGGCTGGATCCGACGGGCTACGGCGGTGTGATTGCCGGTTTCGGTGATCAGCGAGAAGTAGAGCTTCTGGTGGAGACTGGTTTCGCACCAGTCGAGGCGATTCACATTGCAACTTCCAATGGTGCGGAGTTTCTCGGCCAGTTGGACAAGATCGGCACGCTTGCGCCAGGGAAAGCCGCCGACATCGTTGTCATCGAAGGTGACCCCTCCGCAAATATAAAGGACATCGAAAAGGTCAAAATGGTTTTCAAGGATGGCGTGGGCTACGACTCGGCCAAGCTGATCGAATCCGCACGCGAGAAAGTCGGCTTGCGATAAAACGGCAAACGTGCCGCAATCCGTTCGCGCCTCTACGGCAGCAGGACTTTTCCGTCGGCGGTGGGCAGGGAAATACCGGCCAGATGCGCTAGTGTAGGCGCCACATCGCGCATGTCGATGAGGCCGAGCGAACGCCCCGCAGGAACCCCCGGCCCAACCAGGAAAAATGACGCGCGCAGATCGGGCAGATCAGGCAGTTCACCGTGTGTGCCGCCAGGCTTTGTTTTCGAAAGCACGGGTCCATTGAGGCTGTAGCCCGTTTTCCAGCCGGGCTTCAGTCCGACGAAAAAAGAAGCCGGCGGATATCCGCCGCGTTCGTGCAGTTCGCTCGCATCGAGAACGCGGTCGATGCCGTTCGCTGGATCGACAGCGAGTTTGCCAAGCAGTTTCCGAACCGCCGCCAGGGTCGCGGTGTCACCGGGATCCTTGAGCACAATCGCCGCAGACCCACCGGTTGGCCAGGGCATGGCTTTCCAATCCGCGATTTTCCCTTTGTCATCCACGGTGAATAACTTGGCCTCGCGAAACGCGGGGAATAGATTCAGTTGCGCGCCGGTCTTTGCAAAGCCATGGTCGGATACCACGGCAATAAACGCGCGGCCAGGCGCCAGGCGTTCGGCGGTTTCGCGAATTCTGCCGATGACGGCATCGAGTTTTTCCAGCACGGCGATCGATTCGGAACTAAACGGTCCGGTTTCGTGTTCCATGTGATCGAGGGCAAGCAGATGAAGTGTCAGAAGCGCAGGATGCTTGTTCTCGAGAATCCACTGCGCGTAGCGTCCGCGGACTTCGTCGCTTTCCGCGGAGCTGGCGATCCCTGTGGGGTAAGCGCCGATGGCCGCTCCGGCTTCGCTCAGCAGACCCGGTGTGGAAACGGCCCGCAGCAGTTTGGCGTCGTCATCGGTGTTGGCTCGCCAAAATTCCGGAATGTTCCACGTGACACGCGCGCCGACAGTCACTGGCCACTGGATGCTCGCCGTGGAGCGTCCCGCCTGCGCAGCCGCATCCCACAGCGTGGGAACGCGAATGTCCTCGGCATACCAATACCAGCCCTGAAAATTTTTTTGCAGCGGGTCGAACGTGGTGTTTGCGAAAATGCCGTGCCGTGCGGGCCACACGCCCGTCACCAGTGTCGTGTGGCTGGGATACGTCACCGTGGGCACCACGCCCTGCACTCCATCGGCGTACGCGCCCTCCTTCAAGAAGCGCCTGAGATTTGGCACCTTTGCTCCATGCGCATCGGCCGCCGTGATGTAGTCGGGGCGAAGGCCGTCGACGGAAATCATCACCAGCAGCGGAGGAGGAGCCTTTTCCTGAGCGGCAGCAGCCAGGCTAAAGAAAAAGCTCGCAGCAAGAAACAGCAGAACAGACACGCGTTGAAACGCGTTGCGGCGCGTATGAGAAGTATTCATGGCAGGAGAAGGATACCCCAAGCACGGCCCTCCATCTTACAAACTCGAAACAGGAGCATGAATCCTCGATGAGTGAAGTGGGAACAGACAGGCTTTCACCGGGACCTCAAACTGGTGCATTCCAAGCGTGGAATGTTATACAGTTTATGCCTCTCGTGCAGGGCTTGGTGCCCGCACTGCATCCAGGCGACTTAACCGGCTGTCTGTTAGCAGCCGCCGGGTTTTCTCCCCGGCGAGACAGGTGGAATTCTTGAGCGTTCGAGCCACAAGCGAAGCATCGTTGCCAGCGCACTGCACCATCGCTGCCACAGCGACAGCCTTGCCCCCTCATACCATCACGCGCAAGGACCTGAAGTACTACATGGGGCGGGTCTTCGACATTCCCGAGCGCAAGCTCGAGGCCATGATGAGCATCGTGGACAACGCCCAAGTCCACAAGCGGCACTCGATTTTCCCCATTGAATACACCGTCGAACCACGCCCCTTGGCCAAGACCAACGAGGAGTACATCGAGCACGCGGTGAAACTCGGGCGGGAAGTCGCGGAAAAGTGCCTCGAGCGTGCCGCCCTGAAGCCCGCCGACATCGACCTGATTATTACCGTCTCCTGTACCGGTTTTATGATCCCTTCGCTCGATGCCCACCTCATCAACCTGATGGGTTTTCGCTCCAACATACGCCGAATGCCCTTCACCGAACTCGGCTGCGCCGCCGGCGCGATGGCGCTAGGCCGCGCGGCGGACTATTTGAAAGCCCATCCCGGTGGCAACGTCCTCATTATCGCCGTGGAGCTTCCCACGCTGACCTTCCAGCGCAAGGACATCTCTCAGGCCAACCTCATCTCCTCGATTTTGTTCGGCGACGGCGCTGCCGCCGTGGTGGTCAGCGGAAGAGACGGGCGTGGGCCGAAGATTCTCGTTTCGGAAACCTATACGTTTCCCGATTCACTGGGCGCCATGGGCTTCGACCTGCGTGATTCCGGTTTCCACATTCTGCTGGCCAAGGACGTGCCCGAAATGATTGGCGCAAAAATCCGCGGCCTGATGGATGGATTTCTCGAGCGCCATGGCCTCAAACAGGAAGATATCAAGGGATGGATTCTGCATCCCGGCGGCGCGCGGCTGCTCGGCAACGTCGAACAAGCGCTGGGACTGACGAAGCACGACACCCAGCCGTCGTGGGACATTCTCGGAAACGTAGGCAATCTCTCCAGCGCCACGATTCTTTTCATCTTGCAGGAGTGGCTGGAGAAGAGGCCGCTGAATCCTGGCGAGTACGCCGTGGCCGCGGCCTTTGGCCCGGGCTTCAGCGCCGAATTTCTGCTGCTGCAATGGAACTGAGCGTCATCGCCTATTTGACGCTGCTGCTCGCCGTGGCCCTGCTGCGGCTCGTCGAGCTGCGCATTTCGAAGCGTCACCAGGCGCAAATGGTCGCGCGTGGCGCAGCGAAAGTGGGCGAGCCAAAGTTTCGCTGGATGGTCTTGCTGCACACCGCTGTCCTGCTCGGCGCCGCACTCGAAGTCCTTCTTCTCCGCCGCCCCTTCCTTCCCGTTCTCGCGGCATCCATGTTTCTCGTCTTCCTGGCGGCCAACGCCGTGCGCTGGTGGGTAATTCGCACGCTCGGTGAACATTGGAACGTACAGGTAATGGATTCGACGCGCCTCGGGGTCATAACCACTGGCCCTTTCCGCTTTGTGAGGCATCCTAATTATGCGGCGGTGTTTGCAGAGATGCTGGCGCTGCCGCTGATCCATACGGCGTGGATCACGGCGGTAGTTGGCTCGCTGTCGCACATCGCGGTGCTCGCGCAGCGGCTCTCGACCGAAGAACGCGTGCTCTTCGCGAATCCGGACTATCGCGCGGCCATGTCCGGAAAACCGCGGTTCTTGCCGGGCCTGTTTTAGCGGAAATGTTAGGCGGGAAAATAGAACAAATGCTTCGGCAAATTTTTCTTCCGGTTTTATTCCTCCTGCTCCTGCCCGCACAAAGTTTGCCGGCAAAGAGCGTGGACGGCGGCAGCCCGGCATTCACCATCGTCCCCGAACTGGCCACGGGATTTAATCTTCTTTATGCCCAGAAGTTCCCCGAGGCGCGCGAAAAGTTCGACGAATGGAATTCACGCAATCCCGAAGAGCCCTTCGGCCAGGTAGCCGTCGCCGCGAGCTACCTTTTCGAGGAACTCTACCGCCAGGGTGTCTTGAGCAGCGATTTTTTCTTGAACGAAAAAAGGTTTTTGAACGGCATCGACGGCAAGCCCGATCCTTCGCGCATGAAAAGCTTTGGGGAAGCCATTGCAAACGGCCGG
>JAYVMO010000113.1:0-3441 GCA_043758915.1 Acidobacteriota bacterium
AGGATGAGGTAGCCAGCTATGCCAAGCAATGCGGCACCAGCGATGCCGATGCCGGCCATTTCCGTGGCGTTCACACTTTCGTGGTCGTCGTTGGCGCCGCCGTTGTCGTCGACGACGCTCACGTGAGCGCGCACGAGACTGGGTGTAGCGAGTAGAGCGAGAGCAAGCACCAAAAGGGTTTTTTTCACGAGAGTTCTCCAGAAATCGGTGACGAAGAGAGCAATCCGAGGACCAAAGCCGCCGGGGAAGCGCATTTGTCAACGTTATGTTAATGGTTTATTTTCAATGCAATACAGGCGGATAAAGCAGGCGTGAGCCCCTTTTAGGGCAAGATTAGAAGACGCTAGACAACCCGAGTTCCAAACTACGGAAGATTGTTTCCGATTATTCACGTTTTCGTGACTACGAGCTCCGGCCGTTAATTAGTCAAGCCTGGGGATCGCATATCGTCCACTGGCCGTTAGGTATTGGGTACACCTCCAACTCGCGGTTCACGGAGAGGGAGAGAGCGGCGGGAACTTACGAGTTCTGGCTACTTATCCGCGCGGGAGCTTGAGACCGTGCGGGCTTCGGGATGCTTCGGCGACCAGTCCTCGGGAGGAAAAGCCACGCGCCAGAAGCTCGGCCGTGGCGAAGAAAACTCCAAACCGATCTCCGCTTTGCCACTGCGCACCGGGCCGAGGAACACCACGTGACACTCCTGTTCCTCTTCCGTCTTGATGTGCTTCATGTGGACCTTGCAGCCGCTGGTGACGCGGGCGGTGAGCAAAATCAGTGCGCCGTGGGCGTTGATGGCCAGCGTTTCGGTATGCTCCTCGAAGGTTTGTCCCTGGGCGTCCGCTCCACGAATGCGGATGGCCACTTGCATCAGCACACGCTGGCTGCGGCGACGCGACCCCGGATTCATGGAAGGATTTGCGACTTGACCCATACTACCTCACTGCCACAACTATACCGTGCGGCATGGGAATGTCGAGTGGCTTTGCCGAAACTGGTACTCAAAGAGGCTACTTTGTTTTGCTGGACGACGGCCGCGCTATTGGCTGTTCGCTTAGTCGCGCTTCTCGGCGCGCTGCTCGATGGGAATGTAGTGACGGGTATCGTGGCCCAGGTAGATTTGCCGCGGCCGCGCGATCTTCTGTTCGGGATCGAGCAGCATCTCTTCCCACTGGGCGATCCATCCCGAGGTGCGCGGGATGGCGAAGAGCACCGGAAACATGGTCATGGGGAAGCCCATGGACTGGTAGATCAGTCCGGTGTAGAAGTCCACGTTGGGATAAAGCTTGCGCTTCACGAAGTAATCGTCTTCGAGAGCGATGCGTTCGCACTCGAGCGCGATCTCCAGCAGCGGGTTTTTGCCCATCAGGTCGAACACTTCGTAGGCTACGCGCTTGATGATGCGCGCGCGGGGGTCGTAGTTCTTGTACACGCGGTGGCCGAAGCCCATCAGCTTGGTTTCGCCGGCTTTCACTTTCTTGATGAACTCGGGAACTTTCTGAACCGAACCGATCTCCACCAGCATGCGCAGGACTTCTTCGTTGGCGCCGCCGTGCAGCGGCCCGTAGAGCGCGGCGATGGCCGCGGCCGTCGCTGAGTAGGGATCCACATGCGAACTGCCGACGCCGCGGATGGTGTTGGCCGAGCAATTCTGCTCGTGGTCGGCGTGGAGAATGAAGAGCACTTCCAGGGCGCGCTCGAGAGTGGGGTTCGGGTGGTAGCGGGTTTCCGTGGTGCGGAACAGCATGTTCAGGAAATTGCCGGGATAGCTCAGCTCGTTATCGGGATAAACGAACGGCATGCCCAGGGAATGGCGGTAGGAAAACGCCGCGATGGTGGGCATTTTGCCGACGAGGCGGTAGGTCTGCTTTTTGCGCGACTCGGCGTTGAAGATGTCTTTCGCATCGTGATAAAAAGTGGAGAGCGCGGCGATGGTGGAAATCATCATGCCCATGGGGTGGGCGTCGTAGTGAAAACCGTCGAGAAATTTCTTGATGCTTTCGTGAATGAAGGTGTGGTGCGTGACGTTGTAGGTCCAATCCTTCAGCTGTGATTCCGTGGGGAGCTCGCCGTTCAACAACAGATAAGCGGTTTCGAGATAGCTGCTTTTTTCGGCGAGGTCGTCGATGGGGTAGCCGCGATAGCGAAGGATGCCAGCGTCGCCGTCGATGTAGGTGATGCGGCTGATGCACGAGGCGGTGTTGTTGAAGCCCGGATCGTAGCTCATCATGCCGAATTCTTTGGCGTCGACCTTGATCTGGCGGAGGTCGGCGGCGCGCACGGTGCTGTTGGTGATGGGGATTTCGTACGATTTGCCGGTGCGATTGTCGGTGATGGTGAGCGTTTCGCGAGGCATGGAGGAGCCCTCGGGTTTTTTCGTTTGGGTTGCGGACGGAGCGGAATCCATGAACGAACCTCGGCAGGTGAAGCCGTAAATGCTTTATTCCCTTCATACTGTACACCAAAGGGGGCGCCGTCGGAAACTGGCTGGAAGAGCAGTGCGACGGGTGCGAAGGGGAAGAGCAGCTGAGAGGGGCGCAGGAGGGCTAGGCGGGGGAGGAAGAGGTGAGTGCTAGGTACACCTCTTGACAATAGTCGTTATAACGTGTATTATGAAATGTCAGTTCAGGAGGCGGGCCATGATCCAGATTCGCAAGAGCGAGGAACGCGGGCATTTCGACCACGGGTGGCTGGACACGCACTTCACGTTTTCGTTTGCCGATTACTACGACCCGGAGCACGTACACTAAAGTGTAGCTTCCCTTGTGGCCTTCTCGGTTGCGGACCCCTAGTGCTAGACGCACTATGCCAGGATTGCGGGACGGACACCAGGGAAAAGTGGTGTCCGGACACCACCCTACGGTGGAAAACTTTTCCAGGAGGTTTCAGGGCTTGACAGCGTCAGGACGTGGGGCGTGATCTTTCCGGTCGGGGAGTATCGAAGATGATCTTGACAGGCTTTTCAGCCTGGCTTTCCACCGGGGCTTTGCTGCGCGAGGTGGCGCGCGTGAGCAGGCGCAGCAGCGCCGGCTTGCCGGCTTTAGCCTGCGCGATGGCCGGGTTGATCAGCTCCTCGAGCGCGGCAAAGAGGCGGCGCCGGAAGTTTTCCTCAAAGTTTTTCGACAGGCCTTTTTTGGAGATCGAGCGCCGTTTACGGCCTCGTTTACGCGGCTTCCTGGCGGCTTCGTCGAGCACTTTCCTGGTGCCGGCTCCAGCGATGGCAGAGACGATTTCATTCAGCACAAACCCTCCTTCTGCAACCTGATGATCAATTGTTCCACGCTCTCCCACCATTCCTCATGAATCTTTCCACGAGTGTCTATCCATTTGAAACGCGGACACCGCAGCTCTTGACCAGTCAGCACCGTGTCGGTGCCATAGCGCAGCTCGAGGGCGCCGGCGCCGCGCAAGCGGCGCTCTCTTTCACGGTCTCTGGCATTCTTG
>JAYVMO010000114.1:0-25419 GCA_043758915.1 Acidobacteriota bacterium
CGCGATTCATCGCGTGCGGGGCAAACATGTCTTCTCCGCGGAAGACCGCTTTGCCGATCAGCGCGCCGGCAATGCCGTGTGTGATGGTGTCCATATTTACAGTCTGCTGGAGGTGCCGTGCCGCTCGGATTTAGTGAACGGAAATTAGGGGCGAGCGCTTGGCGACGACCAGGCCTACGCGACGAGCGCTTACTCCGTGGTGTTCCAATGCAGCCAAAGCGGCCTCGGCGGATTCTGGAGCGATCGCAACCAGCAGGCCGCCGGAAGTTTGCGGGTCGAAGAGCAAATCCTGATACTCCAGAGAAACTTCAGGATCGAATCCAACGCAACCGGCAATAAAGGCGCGATTATTTTTCAGGCCGCCGGAGAGATGGCCTTCGCGAGCCGCTTCCACGGCGCCGGGAAAATACGCGAACGCACCATGGTCAATCTCGAACGATACGGGCTCGATGCCGTTCGTTGGATCACCGAGCGCCATTTCCCGCGCATGTCCCAACAAGCTGAAGCCTGTCACATCGGTAACCGCGTGAATCGGGCGCGCGCCTCCTGCTTTCTCCTCCACTTCGTGTAATGCTTCCGCAGCCGCGCGATTCAGCGTGGTCATGGCCGCCACCGCGGCAGCCAGCGATTCCGGCGTGGCGCGTTCTTTCTTCAGCGCCGTGGTAATCACTCCGGTGCCCAGCGGTTTTGTGAACAGCAGCACGTCGCCCGTGCGCGCGCCGACATTTCTCCAAACTCGGTGCGGATCGATCACCCCGGTCACCGCATAACCAAAAAGCATGTCTTCATTTCGAATCGAGTGTCCGCCGATCACGCTGCACTTGGCTTCGTTCATTTTTGCCAGGCCGCCGCGAATGATCTGTTCGAGGATCTCGGGATCAGCCTTCTCCGGAAATCCCACTATCGAAAGCGCGGAAAGCGGGCGGCCGCCCATGGCGTAGACATCACTGAGCGCATTCGCCGCGGCAATCTGCCCGAAGAGATGCGGGTCGTCCACAATGGGAGTGAAAAAATCCACGGTTTGCACGAGTGCCAGTCCCTCGCCTAACAAATAGATGCCGGCATCATCGTTGGTGTCGAAGCCCACCAGAACGTTGGGATCCGTCTGCCGCGGCAGCTTCCGAAGTACCGCCTCGAGCGTCGCGGGATTGAGTTTCGCCGCGCACCCTGCGGCTTTCGCCATCGACGTTAGCTTCACCTGTTCTGCCAAGTGTTTCCCCCTCTGCCGCGCGTGCTGATTATAAGGCTGTCCGCGCGCCATCCTACTAATGATGCTAACCCCGGAAGATTCGTAACATCACTTCCGGTAAAGTTGCGCCCGGCGCATGGACGTGTTCTCATCCCCTCATGCCTTGGGACTTCTGGCTGATCTTTTTCGTTCTCGCCGTGTTCCTGCCCTGGCGCGGCCGCATGCGTCTGAAGAAGCTTCTGGCGATCCCCCAAGTCGGGACCACCGAGCGGCTCTCGCTCTACGCCTCCACCATTGCCTTTCAGTGGCTGGCGGTCGCGGTGGTCGCCGGGCGGACCTGGGCCCATGGATATTCACCCTCGGAACTCGGCCTTGTTATTCATGCGCGAACACCCATTGTGGCGGGCTCCATCCTCGGCGCCGCGACGCTGGCCACGCTGCAGTGGTTCAACCTGCGTCGGCTGGGTCACCTTCCGGAGAAACTGCGTGCCAAGTTCCAAGCCCTGGCCGAACGGCTCTTTCCTCAATCCAGCATCGAGCTGCTTCCTTACTTTGCGCTCGCCGTGACCGCCGGCATCTGCGAGGAATTTCTCTATCGCGGATTTGTCATGGCCGCGCTGACGCACTCAGGGGTGCCTCACTGGACCGTCATCCCAATTTCGTCGATCCTCTTCGGCCTCGCCCACATCTATCAGGGCCGCGGCGGATTTGTCAGCACATTGATCATCGGCGCACTGTTCGGAATGGCTCGAATCGCGTACGATAGCCTCGCTCCAGTCATGGTGTGGCACGTGGCCATAGACGTGGTCGCCGGGGTCGCGGGTCCGCGGTACTTGCCGCGAAGGCCTCGGCCCGACTCGATCGGTCAAATTTAACCAAGGACGCTCGAATAGTTACTCTTATGCTAATATCTGTACCAGCCGCCCCATCTCCGGAAACGATTCAGCGCGCACTGGGCGAATTTCAACTCCATGTAAGCGATAAACAAGTCGTTCAAATTCAACAGTTTATAAAACTATTGTTGGTATGGAATGAAAAAATAAATCTCACTGCCATTCGCGATCCGCTGGAGATACTTTATCGTCATTTCTGCGAAAGTATGTACGCGGCGGTCGCCGTGCCTGTGGAAAACGGTCGGCTCGCCGACGTTGGTTCCGGAGGCGGATTTCCCGGTTTGCCACTTAAAATTCTCCGTCCGGAGCTACAATTATTTCTTATCGAATCCAACGTGAAGAAAGCTACGTTTCTCACGGAAGTCATTCGAGATATTGGACTTACGGATACCAGAGTGCTCGTCAACCGCTACAAAGATCTCGGCGAAGAGGTCGCTCCCCTCGACTTTGTTTGCTCCCGCGCCCTCGGGGATTTCCAAGCCTTCCTAGAATGGGCTGGTTCCCATCAGATTTCAGCAAAGCAGGTGATTCTCTGGATCGGAGCGCGCGATTTAAGGGAAATCCAAGCGGTCGCTGACTGGGAATGGCGGGAACCAATCCCTGTGCCCCATTCTCTCCGACGATTGCTTCTGGTTGGTACCAAAAAGACTCCCAATGTCGGCCCATCGACTTGAAAGTAAAAGACTTCTGCTCTCTCCGGGGATTCAGCGAACCCCCTGACATTCAAACCCATTGCCACCGATCCGCTCGTCATGAAATACATCTCGGCGGGCGAAAGTTGGCCGGACGAGAAAATCATCGAATTTGTCGAGCGTCAGAAACTTCACTTTCAGGATCGAGACTTCTGCCTTTGGAAGCTCAACCTCCGTAGCGACGGCCGATTGGCCGGCTTCTGCGGGCTACAGCCGTTGGACGATCTGCCTGGAATTGAAATCGGCTGGTGGCTTGCCAGCGACCTTTGGGGCCAGGGGCTCGCGACGGAGGCGGCACAAGTGGCCCTGAACGATGGCTTCTGCCGGGTGGGCTTAAATCAGATCGTGGCGATCGCACTTCGTGAGAATAGAGCTTCCACGCGCATCATGGAGAAATTGGGCATGAGTAACCAAGGCGAAGTCAACCATCGCGGATTCCGAGTTAATCTGTATTCGATAGATAAAAAAGACAGTTAGAAGTAGCCGCGCCGACGAACGCCCCTCTGAATCAGTAGTTCCACGTGAAACAATCGATGAAGTGAAGATTCAAGACGGTGAGGCATTCGAGCACTCGTCTTCAGAAGACAGCGAGCGAGTACCTACCTAGCGATGTTCCACGTGGAACATGGTGCCGCACCTGGGTATTCCACAGCCACCCCCTTGTTCCACGTGAAACATCTTGCAACATGACCAATGCTTTGTTACATTTTTGCCCACGAGGAATTGCTTGGCCCGAATTATCGCGGTTGCAAATCAAAAAGGCGGTGTTGGAAAAACAACCACCGCAGTCAATCTAGCCGCCTGCCTCGGTGCCGCGGAACAGTCTACTCTTCTCGTCGATTGTGACTCCCAGGCCAATGCGACTGCCGCCATCGGTTTTCCCAAGGATCCCGCGAGGCGAACTCTTTACCACGCGCTGATTTTGAACGAGCCATTCGACAAAATCGTCCAAAAGTCGCAAATTGAAGGCTTAGATGTCGTCCCCGCCGACAAAAACCTGGCCGGAGCCGCTGTTGAGCTGGTAATGGCGGAAAATCGTGAATACAAGCTGCAATCCTTCCTGAATCCACTTCACGACAAATATCGCTTCATCGTTCTAGATTGTCCCCCAGCATTGGATCTGCTCACCTTGAACGCTCTGGTCGCCGCAAGTGCCGTTCTGGTACCCATCCAGTGCGAATATCTGGCTCTGGAAGGTGTCTCTGAACTCCTTGACACTCTGATGCGCATACGCCGCACGCTCAACCCGAAACTGGAAATCGAAGGCATCCTGCTTACCATGTATGATGAACGCACGACGCTTTCCAAGCAGGTTGCCACCGACCTGCGGAGCTTCTTCGGCACTCAAGTGTTCCAAAGCGTGATTCCGCGCAACGTACGCCTCGCCGAAGCGCCGAGTTTTGGCAAGCCCATCATTTTCTACGATATTCATAGCAAAGGGGCGGAAGGTTACTCGCAACTCGCCCAGGAGGTTATCGCTAATGCCGAGAAACGCGCTGGGACGGGGGCTCGGAGCGCTCATTCGGGAGCCTGAACCACAGATTCCGGCCCCAACTGCTCCAACACCACCTCACGCAACTACCACCAGCGGTGCTGCCGTCGCACTCGCGCGCGAAGCTGCGCCTGCTGGACCACACCAGCTTGACATCGATTTAATCGAGCCTAGTCCCTATCAGCCTCGCACCCGCTTCCGCGAGGAAGCGCTAGACGAGTTAGCGCGGTCCATTCAGGCCAGCGGCATCATTCAACCGCTCGTGGTTCGCCCGATCGGTAAGCGCTTTCAATTGATCGCTGGAGAAAGACGCTGGCGGGCTGCCCAACGCGCCGGTCTTACGAAAGTTTCCGTGATCGTCCGGGATGTTCCGGACGACCTGGCTTTGGAGATGACGCTCGTTGAAAACATTCAGCGCGAAGATCTGAATGCCATCGAGGCCGCCCGCGCATTTGAGCGGCTCATGGACGAATTTCAACTTACCCAGGAATCCGTTGCGGAACGCACCGGCAAGGACCGAGCGACCATTGCGAATTCCATTCGCCTGCTAAAACTCGAGCCGACGATTCAGGACTGGATCGAAGAGGGCAAACTCTCCGCCGGCCATGGACGCGCCCTCCTAGCCGTGCCTGATTCCCAGTTGCGCATGCGCTACGCCCAGCGCGCCGCCCGGGGAGGCTTGACCGTCCGCCAGATCGAGAGGCTGGCCTCGCGGCATTCTCGCAGCGGCAATGCACCCGCGGAAATTCACGTGGATGCGAACATCCGTGCGGCCATCGAGGAATTGCAGCGGCACCTCGGCACGAAGATTCTCTTGCGTCAGAAGACAAAACTGCGCCCCGGGCAGCTGGTGGTCGAGTACTATGATGACGCGCAACTGATGGGCATCTACGACCGCCTTATGAAGTAAGACGAAGTAATACCAAGCGCGGCTCTACGCGCTGCCTGCACCGCGCGCTGCCCATTGGTCCAGTCGTTTCATTCGACACTTCTCTTTTCACGCGGCGTTGACTTGTTCGCGCACGCCGCTAAAGTAGAAGAGTCTTTGTGCGGGGGTTATCATGGCTTGGAAGTGGCCCGGCAGTTCGAATACCGGAAGCAACGAAGAGTGGACCGGCTTTATCGATCAGGGCGTGACAATCGAAGGCACCCTGCAAGTGACGGGGACGTTCCGCATCGACGGCAACGTCAAGGGCAACATCATCTCGGAGCAAACCGTGGTGCTTGGTGAGGGTGCCAAAGTCGAGGGACAAATCGAGGGAAACCGCGTCGTCATCGCCGGCCGCTTCGACGGCGTAATTTTCGCCAAAGGCCGCGTCGAGATTCAAGCCAAGGGTGTCGTAACGGGCGAAGTACATGCCCCCTGCATGGTCATTGACCCGGGCGGAATCTTCGACGGCCGCTGCCACATGCTGGCCTCCTCCGATGCTACTTCCGGAGTTACCATCCCCATCCGCGCTGTCGGACACGCCTGAACGTTTCGAAGACCGCCGAACTACCTCCAACGGTTGCCACATCCCCAGTGAGAGAGGTCGAAGAAACTCCATCGGGCCTTCCTCGAAAATATCCTACGCAATTTCCCGACTGGATCGGATCGATGGGCAATCCTTCCGATTCGTGAGCTGGCATCCCTTCCCGCAGCCAAAAACAATCCACAATGGACACTAACCATAATATACTACTACATAGGTTATCAAAAAATCGAACTCCCACGTCAAGGAACTAGCGCCGCATCGCGTTGTGACGTTGACACATTGTGAGACGCCGTCTATCGTTTCGAAGAGGACTCCGATGGGGACAGCAATATGAAGATTTTGGTGATCGGTGGCGGTGGGCGAGAACACGCGCTAGTGTGGAAACTGAAACAGAGCCCGCGCGTGGAGAAGATCTGGTGTGCGCCAGGCAACGGCGGAATTGCCGCCGAAGCGAAGTGCGTGGCAGTCGATGCGGGAAATGTTTCGGCATTGGTGGAGTTGGCCGCGAAGATTTCCCCAGACCTGACCGTGGTGGGACCAGAACTGCCTTTGGTTAATGGAATCGTCGATGCATTTGCAAAACGCAAATGGTCAATCGTGGGACCCTTTCAACAAGCAGCGCAGCTCGAAGGCAGCAAAATTTTTTCGAAAGAGTTTTTGCAGCGGCACAATATTCCGACCGCAGCCATGTACGGCGCGTACGACTCGCCTGCAGATGCCTATGCTGCTCTCGGCCAAGTAAAGTGGCCGCTCGTTATCAAGGCGGACGGCTTGTGCGCCGGCAAAGGCGTTTTCCTGGCGCCCAATGCGGCTGCCGCGAAAGATTTCCTCGAACAAGTGATGGAGAAAAAGGAGCTTGGTCCTGGCGGCCAGCGAATTCTGTTGGAAGAAACCCTCGAGGGCGACGAACTCTCCTTTATCATTCTCACCGACGGCCAACAGTACGCTCCCCTGGTTCCAACGCGCGATCACAAGCGCGTATTCGACGGCAACCAAGGACCGAATACCGGCGGCATGGGCGCGTATTCGACGGATGATCTGCTCCCCACTGAGCTGCGCGAAACAATTATTTCAAAAATTGTCGAACGCACGTTGCACGCCCTGGCGGCAGACGGCATCCGTTATCAAGGTTTTCTCTACATCGGATTGATGCTCACCAAGGACGGACCTAAGGTTCTCGAGTTCAACTGCCGGCTGGGCGACCCCGAAACACAGGCCATCGTGGCGCGCATGGACTTCGACTTGGCGGAAGTGCTGGAAGATCTTGCTGCGAAGCGGTTCGATGCGTCAAAATTGAAGTGGAAGTCTGGAGCAAGCGTGTGCGTAGTGCTGGCCTCCAGAGGTTATCCCGGTAAATTCGTGAACGGCAAGCGCATCGACGGACTAACCGCTACAGAGCGTATTAACGGTGTGAAGGTCCTACACGCAGGGACCAAGCGAGAGGGCGATGCCATCGTGACCCAAGGAGGACGTGTTCTAGGTGTGACAGCCGCCGGTCCCTCTCTGGAGGCAGCGCTGAAGACGGCTTATCTAGGTGCCCAGCAAATTCACTTTGAAGGCATGCACTTCCGCAAGGACATTGGTGCTCACGCAAACTGTGTTCAGGCGGCAGGAGACTGAACCCAATGGCTAGCGTGAAACACCTCTTCCGGGTGCCGAAGCGCCGCTTACCCATGGAGCAGCTTGCCGAAGTTAGGGTTCTAAAAGACTCAGGGCTGGAAGGTTGCGCTCATTCTCAGTCTGGTGGAAACCGGCAAGTGCTCCTCGTCGACAGCGAGACTCTGGAAGTTATGGAGCTGCAACCCGGAATCATCCGCGAGAACATCACCACGGAAGGGCTAAACGTAAATGGTCTCGCCATCGGGCAACAACTCCAAGTGGGTGAAGCCCGGCTGGAAGTCAGCGCCGTCTGCACTCCTTGCGGTCAAATCGAAAAGCTGCGCCCGGGTTTGCGCAAAGAGATGCGCGGGCGGCGCGGGATGCTCTGCCGGGTGATCGAGGGCGGAACCGTTCGTCTCGGCGATTTCATCGAAAAACTTCCATAAAAATTACGGATTGGGCTTGCGTCGCAACGTCGGCGCGTCGGGGGGACGGTCTTTGTCTTCTTTCACCTTCTGGACCGGCTCATCCGGCTGCACCACCCATTCAAAGCCGTGCGCTTCTCCCATCGTGCCCAGCACGAATCGTGCTCCCGGCGCGATGAGCGGAATCGCCGCGCGAAGGAAATCGGCCGCGTCGGCGGCAACAGCTTTTTGCGCCTGGCCTTTGCCAATCGTTTCGAGCACCTTTGCGAAACGCTGGTCCTCTGAACCTAAGCGCGCCATGCGCGGATCGTTTCCCTCGATGAGCATCTGCAACGTAGGACCTTTGCTATCCGCGGGATAACGCGTCTCCACCAGCGTTCGCGGCGCATGCTTTTCCGGTGGATAGAGTTGTTCGAATCGCGGGCGCAGCACGCGCGTTTGCCAGTAATCCCCGCGCGTGGCGATCTCTTCTTGTTGTATCCGGTATTCCACGGTCCACACTTCCGGACCATATTGATTCGGTGCATAGCCGATGATCACGGCCTCGAATAGCGGATCTTCCGGACGGAAATCAATCTTGTGGTGCAACTGCGAAACCAGCGGACGCAGCTTTTCCAGAAAAGCTATGCCGATACTTTCCAGGTCAGGCTCCGCTTCGCCGGGAGCTTGATAGCGGGAATCCCTGCCTCCCACCCGCTGAAAATTGCGGTCCAGGCGTACAGGTTTTGGATCGGCAGGCAGCCGCCACTCCGAAGCGCCGAATAGAACGGCGACGTGCGTGGAGTCGAGGTCCATCACGCGAGGTGGAATGGAATTGGCCTCGATCGGTTGATCCACGGCGGCGAACACGATGGTGTCTCTGGCCACATGGATGATCACCCGGCCGCCCGCGAGATTAGCGACGATTTCGTCCTCGGCCGGCTGCGTTTGCGCGCGTGCTGCCGGGACCAAGAACAGCAAGGAGAGGCACAACAACAACATTCCGTTGAGATTTCGCCTGCGCGTTGTGACCACAAAATTCATCATCTAACGCTCGATCGAGTTTCGTACGCCGTGCTCTCTACTTGTCTGAGCAACCAACGCTCGTTTATGCAAGCTATCACAAACTCGTGTACCAGGCTGCCCGCTTGTTCATGGGCAACCGCATCGGAAGTGCATGTGCGAATCCCGGCTGGGCCTCGTCACGGAGCGCGGGAACGAGTAAAATGAGAGATTACACGGAGGAATGCAAAGCGCCCCATGGGACTGAGAAAGCCGAAGAGCATCAAACATAACGGAAAGAGACTGACGGAAATTCTCGAAGCACACGAGCGCTTCTTCCGCGGTCAGGAGGGCGGCACCCGCGCGGACCTGACGGGGGCTGACCTTTCCCAGGCGGACCTGCAGGGTTTGAATTTCAGCGGCGCGATTCTGCGCAATGCCAATCTGGAGGGCAGCAACCTGCGCAAAGCCAAGCTGCCTGGTGTGGACTTGTCCGCAGCGAAACTGCACAAGGCCGATCTGCGCAACACCGATATGACCGAAGCCCTCCTTCCGGGAGCGGATCTGACGGAAGCACAAGCAAGCGGCGTGGAATTTTTCCGCTGCGACCTGTCGAATGCAAACTTCCAGCATGCGCAGCTTCGCAACGTCAATCTGCGATTGGCGAATGTGAATGGCGCGAAGTTCACCGGTGCGGACATGGGCGTGGCCATCCTGCGCGAAACGGACCTGACCGGTGCCGACCTTTCCGGAGTGGATCTCTCGACCGCGCTGCTGCCGCGCGGCTACACGGTGCCGCAAACCAAGCAGAAAAGCGCGTAGCGCATGCCCCGCAAGTCCAGCGTGCGGTGGAAATCGACGCCCCTGCATGGTAGCCTCTCGGCGAAGCACGCAACCCATTAGTGAGTCCAGTGGCTACATCTACCGCACAACTCGACCGCTCCGCCGTGCGCGAACGCGTGCTGCAGATCGTACGCGCTCTGCTTGAAGAGCTGGGTAGCCAGGGCGCGATTCCGGAGCTTCGCGCAAGCTCGCAGCTCGACCGCGACCTGGGACTCGGCAGCCTGGAACGCGTGGAATTGCTGGCGCGGCTGGAAACGACTTTTAGGATCCGTCTGCCGGATCGTGTCGCCGCCGAAGCGAACACCCCCGAAGACTTGACGCGCGCGATCCTCGGCGGCGCGGCGGCGGAAACGCGGGAAGTAGAAGAAGGTTCAGCGCTGCGCACCTCGGTGACGGCGCAAAAACTCCAGCGCGAAGCGGCACAATCAGGAATTTTTTCAGCGGAGACGCTCCTCGACGTGCTGCGCTACCGCGCCGCGCACGATACGGAGCGCACTCATCTGCTCATCACCGAAGACACGGATAGCGGAGAGCGCAGCTTCACGCTCACGTTTGGCGAGCTGCATGCCGCCGGACAGCGATGCGCGGTCGAGCTGGCGCGGCGCGGCGTGCCGGCTGGCGGACGCGTGGCGCTGATGCTGCCGACATCGCGCGCATTTTTTATTTCTTACGCGGGAGTTCTGCTGGCCGGCGCGATTCCCGTGCCCATCTATCCGCCGTTTCGCGCGGACCGCATCGAGGAGTACGCTTCGCGTCAGGCCGCCATTCTCAACAACGCGGAAGTGTGCTTGCTGCTGACGTTCCGCCGTGCCGAAGCCGTCGCACATTTGCTGAAACCGCGCGTGCGCTCGCTGCAGGCCGTGGTGGATGCGGAAAAGCTCATCGAAGCAGCGGACAAAGCGCCGCCACCTGCGCCGGGCGCGCTGCCCGCGCACCTCAGCGGCAGCCGCGCTCGCAAATCCAGCGACATTGCCCTATTGCAGTACACCTCCGGCTCCACGGGCGATCCCAAAGGCGTGGTGCTGACGCACGCCAATCTGCTCGCCACCATGCGCGCGATCGGCGAAGCCCTACAAATGGGGCCCGGCGACGTGGGCATTAGCTGGCTCCCGCTGTATCACGACATGGGCTTGATCGGCGCGTGGTTGACGCTGCTGCACTACGGCGTGCCGCTCGCGGTCATGTCGCCGCTAACCTTTCTCACCCGGCCGGAGCGCTGGCTGCAGGAATTTCACAAGCATCGCGGAACCATCGCGGCAGCGCCGAATTTTGCCTACGAGCTGTGCGTTCGAAAAATCGCCGACAAGGACATCGCGGGCGTGGATTTGAGCTCGTGGCGCGCGGCGCTGAACGGCGCGGAACCCGTCAGTCCGGAAACTCTGGAACGCTTTGCCACACGTTTCGCAAAGTGCGGCTTCCGGCGCGAAGCGCAGCTTCCCGTCTACGGGTTTGCGGAGGCGTCGCTGGCGGTGACCATGCCGCCGCTGAATCGCGGGCCGCTCGTCGAGCGCATCGAGCGCGATGCGTTTACCGCACGTGGACACGCGGTTCCCGCCAAACCGCACGACTCGACCGCGATTGCATTTGTTTCTTCCGGGAAGCCCGTAACGCTGCATGAAGTGCGCATCGTCGACGATCAGGGGAACGAAGTGGCGGACCGCGTGGAAGGATTCTTGTGGTTCCGTGGACCGTCGGCGACCAGCGGCTATTATCACAACGCCGCTGCAACGGAAAAAATGTTCCCGTTGGGGCCCGCGAAGGACGGCGAGAAGTATGCCTGGGTGAATTCCGGCGACCGCGCTTATCGCGCCGATGGCGAGATCTACGTTACCGGGCGCGTGAAGGACATCATCATCAAAGGTGGAAGAAATTTGTATCCGCACGAAGTGGAGGAGTTGGCGGCGCGAGCGGAGGGCATTCGCAAAGGCTGCATCGTGGCGTTTGGCCTGAAGGACGAGGCGAGCGGCACGGAAAAATTGATCGTGGTCGCGGAATCGCGCGAGCGCGATGCAACGCGGCGCGCGGCGATTGCTTCCGCGGTGACCGAACGGGTTTTGCAGGGGCTAGGCCTGCCGCCGGACCGCGTGGAACTTATTCCCCCCGGGAGCATCCCAAAAACGTCGAGCGGAAAGCTGCGGCGGGAAGAGACCAAGAATCTGTATCTCGCGGGTACGCTTTCGGAAGCGAAAGCGCCGGCGTGGCTGCAGATCGCGCGGCTGGGCGCGGTAGGCGCAGTGCGGAGCGCAGGGCAGAGCGTGCTGGCCGGAATGCGGCGCGGCATCGAGATTTTGTATGGCGTGTACTTCAGCGCCGTCTTTCTTGTGTGGATTGTCCCGACCTGGATCATGGTGCAATTCATCAAGAACCATCGCGCAGCCGGGCGGTTCACTTCGGCGGCCCTCAAGCTTCTCTTCGCATTGGTAGGCTGCCGCGTGAAGGTCGTCGGCAAGGAATATATGGATACGCCGGGCGCGAAAATCTACGCGTCCAACCATACGAGCTATTTCGACGTGTTGCCGCTGATGCTGGGGCTCGGCGTTCCCTACCGCTTCGTTGCCAAGTTGGAAGTGAGTGGAATGCCCTTCATCGGGACATTTCTCCGCCAGATGGGGCATCTGAAATTCGACCGCACGGACGCCAACTCGCGGCTGCGGCAAGCGCAAGAGATGGAAGAATTGTTGCGCCAGGGCGAATCGGTCTTCGTGTTTCCGGAAGGAACGTTTACGCGCGATGATGGCATACGGCCATTCCAGCTTGGTGCCTTCAAGGCGGCAGTGGAAACAGGAGCGCCGATCATTCCGGTGTCGCTTGCGGGCACGCGGAATTTTCTGCGTGACGGAACGATTCTGCCGCGGCATAGTCACGTGACGATCACCTTGTCGCCGGCGATTTATCCCCAAACGAAAAATAGCGGCGGCGCGAAGGAAGGCGATCCCTCCGGCTGGCACGAGTTGATCCGCTTGCGCGACGCCACGCGCGATGCCATTGCAAAATACACCGGCGAACCGGTTCTTTAGCCGGTTCCTTCTTCTGAACCCCGTCGCAAACATTTTTCGTGGTCACTTTTATTCCCAAGAATATTTCACTTCATTTACAACGCGAGGCAACACGGCTGCATCTCTATGAAGAAGAAAAATAGCGAGCATGCGGATCGTGGCCTTCCTGTCTGAGGCACACCGCTAAACGCCCGGCGGTAAGGGCAGGCGCGACCCTGCGCACTGCGGGGGTAGGTTCTCTCTGGGCTGAGGGCGATGCAAAAATGGGGTTCCAGGGTTGGTTTTTAAGCATTACTACTTATCTTAAGGATTACTAATCTTCAGGAGACAGGGGGCGCGGAAGGTTCTGGCGAGGGAGAGCTAGCCCTTAGGATGGATGTGTACCCAAGCCCGAAGGGCCGGGTCGTTGGGCCGTTCCAATCTGGAACGAAGTGTGGGGATAGCGCCGGGGAGATCGGCGTTTCCCGGTAAACATTTAGGAGGCAGTATCATGCGAAAATTTCTCGTTGCGGTAGTGTTTCTTGCGTTATCGGGGCTTGCCGCCAAGGCGCAGACGCCTCGGCTGGAATTGTTCACCGGTTTGTCGTACGGGCAGTTCAATCCCGGCGGCTTGTTGATCGGCGCTGCGAACGGGACTGGGGCGGGCGGCCTCGGGCGGCATTTCTCGATGCCGGGTATCGAGATGACGCCCCAGCTCAATTTCAGCCGCTGGTTTGGCGTTATCGCTGACGTGAGCGCCTATGGAGGCACGGCGGATATCGACAGCTTTGCCACACACGCACGTTTCTACAATTATCTTGTTGGTCCGCAGTTGACGGCTCGCCATGCGGGACCTTTTAACGTCTTTGTCCGCGGCCTCGTAGGCATAACTCATGCGCGCACTCAGGCAACAGGTGCTGGCCCAACACCTGGCAGTCCATCACCTATTACAACGCGGAACAGAATCGCGTATGGGGTGGGCGGGGGAATTGACTTGAACGCGTCGAAGCACATTGCGCTGAGGCTGATTCAGATTGATTTTCTGCGAAATAGCTTCACGAACTGTAATCAGGCCCTTCCGACCGATTTCTTATCGTGCCAGCAAGGAACAAAACCCGGCCAGCAGAACAACTTCCGCGCTGCTGTCGGCTTGGAGTGGCGCTTCTAACTTCCGGGATTCAAAAGTTACGACAGGAGTGGGCCGCCCTTTCAGAGGGGCGGCCCTTTTCTTTTGTGGATGGAGGGTTCGCGTGTCTGCGGGTCAACGCTGCAGGGTGTAGAGGACGGTGATGAAGGTGTCGACCTCGACGGGCTGGCCGTTCAAATACGTGGGCCGGTAGCGCCACCTGCGCACGGCATCCAAGGCGGACTGATAAAAGAGGGGATCGCCGCTGACGACCTGGAGTGACTGGATGGTGCCGTCGGTGGCAATGATGGCGCGCAGCTCTACCTTGCCGCTGCGGCCCATCTGCTTCGGCAGGAATGGATACATCGGCTCAACGCGGGTAGTGAGCATAGCTGGGTCGAGGTGTGTGGAGATGCGTTGTGGCGTGTGTGGGTGCTCCTCGAGCGGTTGAGCGGGCTGTCGCCGATTGTCTTGGCCATCGATCAGGCCAGGCTTTCCAGTGCCGTCGCCAGTGGGATTGTCATGGCCGAAGGGATCTACGGGAGCTTCCGACGTAAAGTCTTCCGTCGGCGGATGTTGAGGAATCCTTGCAATAGGACACACGACGCAAGGGTGGAAGTTACTCGTATGCTGTGGCGGAGCGGGCTGCTCTTGTGGATGCGCCGCGCCCGCGTGATGGGAATACGGGGGAATGGGAACGATATCGCCAGGCATGGTGATGCGCTCGGTTTTGGCGAAAAGCGGGAAGAGTACGATCGCAACGAGAACGGCGCTTTGCAACACGATGGAAATGGCTAGGGCGCGTCGGCGAATGCGGCGTTCGCGTTTTCGTTGTTCGGCATCACATTCCACGAGGCAGCCGCCCAGGCAGCCTAAATCTTGTTCGGAATTCTTGCGGGGTTCCACGGACATCACACACCTCCACAAAAATATGCTGCGAGTTGCACGGGGAAATTTTGCGGCGCCGGTTTCCTGTGGTTTGCTCTACGACTCAGGAGACCGGCGCCGCGCTCGCAGGGATGTGAGGGTGCGCGCGTCCTCACTGAATTGGACACCGAGGGAGGAAACAAGTTCCCAGCGCGAGGAGGGAATGGGATAGAGGGAGCGAAGGAAGAGGTAGAAAGTTGAAAGTTGAAAGTTAAAAAAGAGAGAAGAAAGAGCGGGACTTTCTGTACTGGGCAACCCTTGTGCAGGGATGCCGGAGTAAGAATTCCAACATCGAAATGCACAGTGCGCTGAGGGTGCGCAGAGAGGGAACGCGGTTCTCATGGCGTCGAATTCTCCGTAAGGTTCAGAAACTAAATAAGATAAGAAGGCTGTATCGAAATTACACGCTGGGGCATCGTATTCCATGTGGACGTGGATCCGAGTGGACGTGGATTTGAGGAGGGCAAACCCCATGGAACGACAAAATGTGGAAACAGTCGGTGTGCGCCGCACGGGTTGGGCCGCTCTGGACCGGGATCCGCAGCAGGACACGGTGGAATATCTTTGTCCGCACTGCGGAGCGCAGGGACAGAAAAAGGCTCGACGCGAGCGGGCGCTGTATCGCTTCACGGATGGCTTTTTGCAAGATTTGCAAGGCGAGGCGACGCAGTGCCGTGCGTGCGACAAGTCGCTACGTGTGGTGCCCGTGGTGATGCTACACGACCAGGATGAGGTGAGACGGTTCGAAGCGGTTTTCGCGGAAGAGCTGCCCATCTCGGCGAATTAACCCCTACATCTCACTGCGGAAGCAAATTGCTTGGAAGGCTGCTTCAATGGGGATAACAGCGCTTTTTTGCAAGTGCGCACTCGAGCTGGCATGCGCTAAGAATCCAGGCTAATTTCTTGCCATCGAAAGATCGGCAGGGGGCGCGTAAAATCGCGCCCCTGTTTTTTGCACTCATTTTGCTGAAAGAATCAATCGCGGTCCCAATCACGTTCCCGGTCGCGGTCGCCATGATGTTCACGCCATTCATGTTCACGGCGCTCGGGCTCACGCCATTCGTAGCGTTGATGCTCAACGCATTCGAAGGCTTCATGTCGTTCGTGGCGCCAATGATTGGCTTGCGGGCTGTAATAGCCAAAATGTTCGATAGCTTCGTGAAGACGATAATCGGTATAGGCGGCGCGACGGTTGCAATCGTCCCACTCATTGCCTTTCGCGCCGGGTGCCCCGGCGAATAAGAGAAAACCACCCAGCACGGCGGTGGCCAGCGCTGCTTTGCCAAATGCCGATCTCAGCAGATGCGTAGGGAGTCGCATAACATCCTCCTGTGGGCGTCTCCTGGGCTGGTAACCGGGGTTGCGTCCTGTGCATGAAACACCACCGGCAAAAAAATGTTCCGCCTCCTGAATTCTGCTTAAGCATACCAAGCGCAATCTTGTTATACTTTTCGGTCGAAAAGTATAATAACAACTTCCATTGTTTCAATAGTTTATAAGAATTTGGCAAAAAAGGAGCAATCTGCGTCCTGTCCGGCCAGAAAATCAGTAAGCCTGGAGGAAGGGGTCGACATCCATGTGGTACTTCTCGAGCCCGGCGCGGATGTGGTCGAAGGCTTCGTCGACGGTATCGGCGAACTGCAGCATCTTGTACTCGTCTTCGTTGATAGTGCCCCAGCGCACCATGGCTTTCCAGTTCAGCACTTCGTCCCAATATTTGCGGCCGTAGATGAGGATGATGTTGTGCTTGGCGAGCTTGCCGGTCTGCAAGAGCGTGAGCATCTCCCACAGTTCGTCCATGGTGCCGAATCCGCCAGGAAACACGATGAGCGCTTTGGCGATTTGCGCGAACCACAGTTTGCGCATGAAGAAGTAATGGAAATTGAAGCTCAGCTCCGGGCTGATGTAGGCGTTTGCGAATTGTTCGTGCGGCAGCTCGATGGACAGCCCGATGGATTTGCCTCCGGCTTCGATGGCGCCGCGATTGGCTGCCTCCATGATCCCGGGGCCTCCGCCGGAGCAGACCACGAAGCGGCGCGGCCGCGGGCCGAGCGTAAGCGCCCAGGAGGTAATTTTGTGCGAGAGCTGGCGCGCTTCTTCGTAATAACGCGACATTTCAAGCAAGCTTTTTGCATGGCGCACCGCGGCGCGATGCTTCTCCAGGTGGGCGGCTGAAAAATTGCCTGTCTTCACTTTTTTCAATCGTGAGTAGCGGGCCTGCGCGGTCTCGTGGGATTCGATGCGCGCCGAGCCGAACATGACGATGGTGTCGCCAATACCTTCTCTTTTGAGCTGCACGAGTGGGTGCAGGTATTCCGCGAGGATGCGCAACGGACGTGCGGGCGTGCTTTCCAAAAATTTCGGATCTTCGTGCGGCGCTTTCGGCGCGTGCTGCGGCTTGAGCTTGGTGCTGCTGTCTAGGGACATGGCTTTCTCTCCAAAATGTGTGACCAGCCATTCTAGAAAGAGCGGAGCGCCGCGGCAACGTCTACGACTGGACGTGCGTCGAATCGAGTACACTCCCATTGGCTTCCGGCACGTGCGCGGGGAGGGCGTCGCGGGATTCCAATTGGCTTGCGGGGGTAGGACCGTGAAGAGCAGCATAGGTTAAAGCCTGTGCTACCAGGGAGTTACCGTGAAGATTGGCTCCAGATCATGGTTTTGGGTGGCGGTGGCGTTAGCCAGCGGGTGCGGCACGCTCTGGGCGCAATCGCCCGCGGGGCCGATCGCCCCCAAGCCGGGCGTACAGCTCCAGAAGGCTTCTCCGGAGAGTCAGGCCAAGGTAAGAGTACAGGTCACGCTGGTAAATACGCCCGTGACGGTGCGCGATTCGAAAGGTCAGATGGTACATGACCTGGAGGCCAAAGATTTTCGCGTCACCGATAACGGCGTGGCGCAGGAGATCCAGCATTTTGACCTGGGCGGCGATTCGCTCTCTGTCGTGTTTCTTGTCGAGACGAGTTCGCGCATCGAACCGCTGCTGCCGGGAATTCGCAAAACGGGGATTCTATTTACGCAGACGGTGATGGGGCCGAGCGGCGAGGCCGCCGTGGTGGGGTTCGATGATTCCGTGGACAAGCTGCAGGACTTCACCTCGAACGGCGATCTGATCGAGAAAACCATGATGCGCCTGCACGAAGGCACGTCGGGATCGAAACTCTACGACGCCATGGCCACGGGCGTGGAGATGCTTAGTGGCCGGCCGCAAGCGACGCCGGAAAAACCGGGGCGGCGGCGCGTGCTCTTCATCGTGTCCGAAGCGACCGACGTGGGCAGCGAGGCGAAACTGGGCGAAGTCTTGCGGCAGGCACAACTGGCGAACGTGACGATTTACAGCGTGGGGCTTTCCACCACGCGCGCGGAGTTGCAGGCCAAGCCGCAGGATCATCACGTGGACATCACGCCGCCGGGAACGTTTGGCAGGCCACCGCTGCCCGGCACGGTGCAAACGCCGACGACCGAGAGGCAGCGTGACGAAGGACTGGACTTGATGGCGCTGGCGGTGTGGGCCGTGCAGCACGTGAAAGATCAAGTGAGCGATCACGCGCTGGAGATTGCCGCCACGGCCACTGGCGGCGCGCATCTCGCCACGTTCAAGGACCGCTCCGTCGAGAATGCCATCGATGAAATCGGCGGCGAGCTGCACTCGCAATACACGCTAAGCTACACGCCGCAGGGGACGAACGGCTTTGGTTATCACGAAATTAAAGTGCAGGTGGCGAGGAAAGATCTGAAGGTCCGCGCGAGGCCTGGATACTATGTCTCCGCGCCGGGAAGTTAGAGCAATCCACCAATAATCTCAACTGATTTGCTTCCAGAAGGTGGCGTCGCGCGAAGTGAGCAGCGCGTCCTTGCGGCCGTTCCAGCGCAAGAAGTGGGGAGTCGTGGTGTGTGCGGTGTGGGCTTCGCGGCTGGCCCAGACTTCGTGTACCAGGAAACCGCCGGGCGCGTCAGCGGAGCGGTACAAATCGTAAGTAAAGCAGCCGTCCTCTTTACGCGTCGGGCTGATGAGCGCGCGTATTTCGGCTTCCAGTAATGTTTCCTGGCCTTCGCGCGCACGCAATAGGACGATGAGTGTTACGGCGTCTTTCGGCAGCTTGGCGTTTTTTGCCGCGCGTCCGCTGTGGGAGCCGGTCTTCCGCCGCGGTCGTTTGGGGCCTGCTTTCTTCGCTTTGCGTTTCGCCACAATGGCGGGGATTGTACCCCAAGACGCACAGAAAAACCGCCAGCCAGATGCCACGTTGCTCAATTTAGGATTCAGCCCGCGTTTCTCACGGCTGCACCGAATCGCTCCAAGGCTCGTTTGCTGCCACGGTCATCCTGAGCGAAGCGACCGAAGGTTCCGGCCTTGCCGGAAAGGATCTCAACCGATCTACACTTCGGTAGCAGTGAGCGGGTGAAATTATTTCTCCGCAGGCGCACGTCCGGCGTCGAGACTGTCGAAGTTGAGGATGGTGTTCAGAACGAGCGAGTAGGTGCCGCGGGTTTCGCCGCGATAGACAGGGTTGATCGAGAAGAGTACCACGTGACCCTTGCCCGAGGGTGCGTCCACGACGGCAGGATGCTGCGCGATTTCGTCCCCGCCTTGCACCAAACCGGAGATAAGCAGGTCGTGCGTGTCCGCATAGCGCAAGACGACACGCGGGCGATTGGCGGGAGGAATCACGCGGAAGCCGTTGATCTTCTGCTCGTCGGTGACCGGAGGCGCTTCCCAAAGCTCGGACTTAGGCTCCTCCTTGGGTGCTTCCGGCGCGGGCCGGCCCACGGTGAAGTCTGGATCGTCCTTCGAGCCGCGGCCCGTGGGACGCCCGTGGAGTTGCTCGCCGAGGCGGCGGCGCTCACGCGCACCGGCAATGCTGTTGAGCGAAAAAATAGGGCCGTTGTCGCAGTAGGCGGAAACTTTTTCATCGTAACCGTAGGCGATGGGGCTGGCGGCGTCAACGACACGAGTGCCGACGACCGAACCGACAATTTTCATTTTGTCGGAAGAGCTTGAGGTGATCCCCTCCGCGAAGCCCAGGGAAAGCGCCAAGCGCGAAGTGTCCATGGCTGTCAGTAGAACACCGCCCTTCTGAACGAAGGCTTGCAGGTGAGCAACGCCTTCCCAACCCAGTCCGGGGCGCATGTCATCGGTGGAATCATTTTTGCCGACGAGATTTGGCGTCTCGGGTGTGTTCTTCCAGGGCAGCGGATTGCCCCAGCTTGTAGGGATTCCGTTGACGATGGCGGAAGTGCTGGAGGAAAAACCCACTGGCGGAAATAAGATGACGTCGTACTTGGCGTTGAGATCGCCGATCTTGGCGACCGTTTGCGTGCTGATGTAATCGTAGGGAATCTTGAGATCGTCCAGCGCCAGCCGCCACCAGCCTTCAGTCTGCGTACTCAGCCAGGTGTGCACGAAGGCCACGCGCGCGGCGCGCACGGGATGCGTTTTCACGCTGGGAGCGCCGCTCAGTGCGAAAACTTGCACGCCAATCTCGGATGCCGCGCGGTCGAGTTCGCCGCGGCTGATATTGCGCAGGAGAAACGAGCCGCGGTTGAATTTTTTGCCGCCGCTTTCGAAGGGCTCTTCCGCCGCATCGATGGAAGCATCGCGCAATTTGTAGCGCAGCGTCGCCAGCGCGGGCTCGGCAGTGTTGTTGATCGCAAAAACGGTGCCTTCCCCGTGCACGCCTCCAGGGGCGCGCACTTCCTTCACTCGCTCCATAGGCACCTCAAGCACTTTGGCATCGGTCACGCGCGTCACTCGCACTCCGAAGAGCTCGCCAAACGTCCACCCGGTGTCGTCGTAAGGCGTTTTTTGCGGGTCGTCCGGGCTCCAGTATTGATGATCCAGCAGCGCGTCCGCGATCCGCGAATAGGGCTGGTCCATGCGGATGATGTAGCTCCCGACGGGAAAATCGCGTTTGACCGGGGCGGGACTGGCTTCTTTTTCTTTGGCCTGTTTTGCTTCGTCGCTTTTCTTCGATTTCTCTTCTTTCTTGGCGGGCAGGGTCACGCTGAAAGCCGAGGTCGCGCGGGAGATTTCCACGGCTTGCTTCTGCAACACGCGCAACAATTCCGCTTGCAGGTTCGTGCGTGGATCATCCGCGGGCAAGACGTACGCGGCGGGGCCCTCCGCGCGCGGTTTGGAAATCGAGCGCTTGGCCTTCAGATAGAAATTCTTGAGAAAGAGCCGCTTGTTCTCGTTGAAAAAGTGCAGCGAAGTCAAAAGACCGGTCTGTTCGTAATTATTATTGTCACGCTGCGACCACAGCGTCCGTGGCAGAGGAGGATTTTGCCGGTACCAGGTGCGCGCGTACTCTTTCGGCTTCAGCGTGCGCATCTCCGTGTCCGCCCCGCCGTTTCCAAACGTTTCGTAGAGACGGCTGATGCCGTTGTGCATCGCGGCGATGAACATGAGGTAGCCCGGCGACCAGGTGTCGAAATCGCCGTGGGTAAAGACACCCGGCATGCCGAACTTGGTCATGTCCGCGACGTTGCGCCAGCCGATCATTTGCCATTCGTCCGTTAGGATGGGATCCACCCACGCGTTGTACGGGCCGTCACCCACGGTGTTGTCGTAGAGATAGGGCACCGATTCGTGCAGATCATGAAGCACCTGGGCCTTCCAGCCGATGTACGTGTTCAGCACATTTTCGGTGAGCTTCAGCGTCACGCCCATGGCGTCGCGGTTGTTGTCGTGCGCCACGTATTTGCCCCAATAGATCAGCGGCGGATAAAAATCCTTGGGGTGCGACAAATGCCATTTGTAGATGTCCACCATACGGTCGCGCCCATCCACTTCCACGACGGGCGTTATCAGCGTGATCATGCCGTCGCGGATTTCCTTGACGTAAGCGCTTTCGTCCACCGCGAGGCGGTATGCCAGCTCCATCAACGCCGTCGGCGCGCCGGTTTCCGGAGAATGAATTGTGCCGGTGATGTAATAGACCGGCACGGCTTGAGCAACAATGCGGTCGGCTTCTGCGTCATTGAGTTGGATCGTGCGCGGGTCGGCCAGTTTGGCCAGCCGCGCACGATTTTCTTCGAGGTTTTTCAGATTCTCGGGAGAAGAGACCGCCACCGCGATCATTTCGCGGCCCTCTTCGGTCGTGCCAATCGAAAAAACTTTCACGCGTGGGCTGGCCTTCTCGAGCATGCGCATGTAGCGATACACGTCCTCGGCATACGGCAGTATGCCGGGAGCGCCGGCGACATCGCCGAGAACCGCCTCGGGCGTGGGCACCGTCTTCGACGCAGGGAGATAGTCGACCAGCGGCGACGTAAAGTATGGCTGCGTGGTGTATTTGTGGATTTTCGCCGTATAGGCTTCGTCGACCGGTTGCTTGGGATCACGCGCGGGCGCGGTTTCTCCATCGGCAGCCCATACCGATAGCCCCGCTGCGGCCAGCATTAGAAGCAAAGCGAGGCTGCGGGCCGAGTATCCACACACGGTTTTCGAACGCATCATTATGTTTCTCCCCGATAGACATGAAGGCGAAGGCGGATTGTAGCGCAAGTTGCGGATACGTGCGCGTGTTCTGGCAGATGCCTCCGCCAGCGCGCACAAAAATTGAATCGCGTGACCGCAGTCGAATCAAGAATCAGCGCAACAACCAGAAGGCAATGATACCAGTGACAACGAACCGCGCGAGCCAGCCGAGCATGTGCGACAAACCAAGAATTGGATGAAATTTCATCCAAAGCACATTGGTAAGGATAAGCGGCACGGGTGCGACCAGCCACACGATCACGGCCATGCGAATATCCGCACGCAGAATAGGGAGTGCTCCTGTCCAGTAACAAAGATAGATAAATGCGGCGCAGCCCACGAGGCCGATCAGCGCCGACGCGATGATGTTGCCAGTCTCACTTTGGCCAGGCTGGTTGCGCCAGATTTCGGGCGTCTCCAGATATTTGCCGTGAAAGAGCACGCCCATGAAGAACCAGTCGGTGATCGACGCGGCTACTCCGGATGCCAAAACCGCCAGGGCGAATCGTGTCCAATGCATGCACCACCTGGGCGCGCATTGTAACGCAAGAGCAATGGCGCGTGGACGGAAAGTTATGCGGACGCGGACAGGGGCGTCTCGGAGTGGCCTGTGCTCGATTCTCAGCGGGACGCATGGCGTGGCGCGTCCCCGGAAAATAAATTTTACTTCTTCTCTTCCTCGTCCTCTTCTTGCAGGACGGCGGCGGCGGCCACGGAGTCGGCGTCATCGAGGCGCAGCAGGCGCACGCCCTGCGTAGAGCGGCCGGCTTCGCGGATTTCGCTCGCATGGACGCGGATGACCTTGCCGTTGTGCGCGATGATCATCACGTCGGATTCTTCGGTGACCTGCAGCGTGGCGACCACCGAACCGTTGCGGTCGGTCGTCTTCATATTGACCACGCCCTTGCCCCCGCGCGAGGTAATCCGGTATTCCGCGAGCGGTGTGCGCTTGCCATAGCCCTTTTCGGAAACGGTGAGCATCAGCGTCACGAGCGAATCCTTAATCTGCTCGTTCTCGAGTTCCTCGAGGTTTTGTGTATCTGTCTTGTGCTCTTTCTTGATGATCTCGAAGTCCGGCTGCACGGCGTCCATGCTCACGACATAATCTTCCTTGTCGAGGTCCATGCCGTTTACCCCGCCGGCGTTGCGGCCCATCGGGCGCACTTCCGTCTCGCGGAAGAGGATGGCCTGGCCTTCATGGCTGGCGAGGAAGATCATCTGCTTGCTGTCGGTCAGCTTCGCGCCGATCAGCTCATCTTTGCCATCGAGGTTGATGGCGATGATGCCGGTGGAGCGCGGATTCGAGAATTCCGTCAGCGCGGATTTTTTTACCGTGCCGCTCTTCGTGGCCATGAAGACAAAGCGGCCTTCCTCTTCGAGGTTGCGCGCCGCAACCAGCGCGGTTAGCTTTTCGTCTTCCTGGAATTTCACCAGACTCGAAATAGCTTTGCCGCGCGTGGCTGCCGCAGCTTCAGGTAACTCGTACACCTTGAGCCAGTAGACCCGGCCCTTCGACGTAAACAAGAGAATATAGCTGTGCGCCGAAGCGATGAAGAGGTACTCGACGAAGTCTTCTTCTTTGGTCTTCGCACCAATGCGGCCTTTCCCGCCGCGCGACTGATGGCGGTAGGTGTCCGCTGCCGTGCGCTTGATGTACCCCGCGTGGCTGACGGTAATCAGCATTTCCGTGTCGGCGATCAGGTCTTCCAGCTTGATTTCATCGACCTTGTCCACGATTTGCGTGCGGCGATCGTCGCCATATGCTTTGTGGACTTCACGCAACTCCGCGGTGATCACCTGCTTGAGCTTCTTGTCGCTGGAGAGAATCTCGCGCAACTCGGCGATAAGCTCGGTGATGGCCTTCAATTCCTTGAGAATTTCATCGATGGAGAGTTGCGTCAGGCGGTGCAGTTGCAATTCCAGAATCGCGTCGATCTGCGCGTAGCTCAGACCAACTCCGGCCCCTTGGCCTGCGGCTTCGATTTCTGGCGCGCCCAGCGAGCGGTACTTCCGTCCGTCCAGCTTCACGCCCTCGAGTTTCTTGGACTTGCCGTTCTCTGTGATGGTGACGTCCTGTTCGCTGAAGTACTTGAACAGGTTCTCTTTCGCATCCGCCCGGCTGGAGGACCCGCGAATGATGCGGATCACGTTGTCCAGATGATCCAGCGCGATCCGGTATCCAATCAAAATATGCTCGCGCTGTTCCGCTCTCTTTAGTTCAAAAATCGTCCGGCGGCGCACCACGTCCACGCGGTGCTCGATGAACAGCTTGATCATGGGAATCAAGCCGAGTTCGCGCGGCTGGCCCGCGACGATCGACAGCAGGATCATGCCAAACGATTCCTGCATCTGCGTGTACTTGAAAAGATTGTTGAGAATAAGCTGTGACTCTTCGCCGCGCTTCAGCTCGATAGCTATGCGCATGCCCTCGCGGGACGATTCATCGCGCACGTCCGAAATGCCTTCCAGCTTCTTCGTTTGCACCAGTTCGGCGATGCGCTCGATCAGCCGCGCTTTGTTCACCTGGTAGGGAATCTCGGTAATGATGATGCTCTCGCGATCCTTGCCGGACTCTTCGATCGCCGCTTTGGCGCGCATCGTGAAGCTTCCGCGGCCCGTTTTGTACGCGGCTTCGATACCTTCGCGGCCCGCAATGTATGCGCCCGTGGGGAAGTCCGGACCAGGCACGAGTTTCATCACTTCTTTCAGCGTGGTGTCGGGTTTTTCGATAAGCAAAATCGCGGCGTCCACAATCTCGCGTAGGTTATGCGGCGGAATGTTCGTTGCCATGCCCACCGCGATGCCACTCGCGCCATTGACCAGTAAGTTCGGAATGCGCGAAGGCAGGACGAACGGCTCTTCGCGCGTCTGGTCGAAGTTAGGAACGAAATCGACAGTTTCCTTTTCCAGGTCGGCGAGTATGTCTTCGGAAATTTTCGCCAGCCGTGCTTCGGTATACCGCATGGCCGCCGGTGGATCGCCATCCACGGATCCGAAATTCCCCTGCCCGTCGACCAGGGGATAGCGCATGTTGAAGTCCTGCGCCAGGCGCACCATCGCGGGATAAATAACGGCTTCACCGTGCGGGTGGTAGTTGCCGGAAGTGTCGCCGCAAATCTTGGCGCATTTGCGGTAGCCCCGATTCGAAGCCAAGCCGAGGTCGTTCATGGCCACCAGGATGCGCCGCTGCACGGGCTTCAGCCCGTCGCGCACATCCGGCAGCGCGCGCGCGATGATCACGCTCATCGCATAGTCGAGATACGACTTGCGCATTTCCACTTCAATATCGATCGGAAGCAGCACTGATGTATTCGTCTCGTCCGCCATG